>JBBIUL010000243.1:0-3340 GCA_037440265.1 Nitrospira sp.
GTTCCCCTTTTCCGCCGGCAAGAATAAATGTTAGTACTTTCGGGTGTGCCATGAAGCCTCCATGTCCTGTAGTGTAAGGCTGAGAATGCATTGCCGTTGCAGAATCTTTGGCAATTACATTACCATTTTATAACAAAATGTCCTCTGATGCAAATGAAGTATAAGCACGTATGCGCCTCTTTTCCCTGTGATGAGACACCTCATAAATGGTCAAATGCTGTTTTGCCTGAGCAGGGCTGCTTCCGTCCCTAAAGATTTTTGAGCAGTGCCTGAGAAAGGGAATTGAACATGCCGGCATGGGTAATAAACTTCTGAAAGTCTTCGAAATCTGAAAGGAACCTGTTGTCGGCAGTCCTCTTGAGAACTGCTTCAACAAAAACATGTACTGCCTCTTCATAACTGACATCCGGATTTATCCATCTGGTGTTGGCTTTTGCCTCGCGCATGGCCTTGATCATATAGTCCTTTAAGCGCTGAACAAACGCTGAGTATTCTCCTTCGTCAGAGGCATCAACCGGCCATGCACCGATGATGGTCTGGTAGAAAAGGTATTCCTCGTTTCGTTCAGGGACCTTCCGGCCGTCTACGACAACCTTCTTCCGCCTGTTAAGACGGTTCCAGTTCATCAGTCTGCTCCTCCACTCACCGGGCATTTCAGAAAGCAGATTGATCCGGGCCCTCACATCCTCAGACCGCTTTGTATCATGGGTTGCTGTTGCAATGAGCGCATTCGGCCAGTGCTTTATCCGTTCGATGTTCTGTCCGTGAAACGTATCGAGCGGCGTTCCAAAACATTCCGGCATCCCCCCCACCTCATTAAGAGAGACAAGACGGTTATAGATATAGAATGTGGTGTCTTCAAGGCCCTTTGCCATGACCGGTCCGGTTATCTGCTGGAACCTCATCACGAAATCGAACCAGCTCTTCTGTGCCACATCGCTGAAATCTTCAGGGAAATTGAGGAGGAGAACATCCCTGAGCAAATAAACTACCATCGACCTTGTTGGTGGTAGTTTATTTGCCCTCCCTGATATATGCAGTAAAGCTCAGAGGCCTGATCGTTATCGCTGATCCTGATAGCAGAGTCTCTCCGGTTAATGCGCCAGACCCGCCCCAGCGTTCATCAGACGAATCAATGAGTCTTCTCCACCTTCCCGGGCCGGGCTCAGCCGTCACGGCCCTGCTGTCCCTGTTGAAATTGAAGATGCAGAAAACCGTATTTTCCGAACGATCATCCTGCAGTTTAATCGCAATCACCTTTTCGTCAATCGCTGCTGCGGTGCGGTTTCGCTTCCCTGTCCCGGACAGCGCCCTGAGGGTTTTCCTGAGGCTGATAAGTTCCTTATAGAAATCCAGAAGCACCCGGTGCTGTCCTCCGGTCCTGAGTCCCCAGTTAAGCTTTGACCTTGCGAATGTCTCCTCGCTCTGCGGGTCAGGCGACTCTCCCTGCCAGGCAAATGCCCTGAATTCCTCTTTCCTGCCCTTTCTCACTGCTTCAATGAGTCCGGGATCGGAATGGCTTACAAAGTACTGAAACGGGGCACTCTCTCCGTATTCTTCTCCCATGAAAAGAAGGGGAACATAGGGAGAGAGCAGCACAGCGCCTGCCGCAAGTTTCAGTGACTCAAATGATACCAGTGAAGACAGCCGTTCGCCCATCATCCTGTTGCCGACCTGGTCATGGTTCTGCGCGCAGACGACGAACCGCGAGCCGGGGAACCCCCGTGATGAACTGCCGTGATGGCGTTTTCGGTACGCAGAGTATTGCCATGAATAGACAAAGCCTTCGCTGAATGCCTTCACCATATCTTCCGTCCTGCCGAAATCCAGATAATATCCTGTCTTCTCTTCCGTGAGCATCGTCCTTAGCGAGTGGTGGAAATCATCATTCCACTGCGCATCAAGACCGTAACCGCCCTCATTTCTGCTGCGGATGACCACGACGTCATTCCTGTCGCTTTCGGCGATAAGGAAAAATTTCCGTCCCTTTGCAGCAGAGAAGGCCTCGATCCGTTCAGCAAGCTCCCGAAGGAAGGGGACCGCACTCATATCATAGATCGCGTGTATCGCATCCAGCCTCAGCGCATCAATATGATACTGTTCGAACCAGTGCACGGCGTTTTCGATGAAAAAGTTCCTCACTTCATCACTCCAAGCATCATCGAAGTTGAGCGCCATGCCCCATGGCGTATTATATTTCTTCGTAAAGTAAGGGGCAAAGTCATGGAGATAATTACCCTCCGGTCCAAGGTGGTTGTATACCACATCAAGGATTACCGCAATCCCTTTCCGGTGGCATGCATTGACAAGCCTTTTGAGTCCGTCAGGCCCGCCATAGGAGTTCTGCACGGCAAACAGATAGGTCCCGTCATATCCCCAGTTTCTCCCTCCCGGGAATTGTGCAACAGGCATAATCTCGATTGCATTGATCCCTGTGTCGACCAGTTCATCGAGGCGGCTGATCACCGCATCGAATGTGCCCTCGGGAGTGAATGTCCCGACATGCAGTTCATAGATAATCATGTCCCGGACAGTAATACCCTTCCATTCGTTGTCATCCCATGGAAAAGAGCTTTGGTCAATTACCTGTGAAGGGCCATGGACGCCTTCAGGCTGAAAATGAGAAGCCGGGTCCGGCCTTTCGGTCTGCTTATCAAGAACGAAAACATACCTGGCCTCAGGAGAAATGTCCTTTACTTCAGCGTTCCAATACCCTTTCCCGTCTTTCTCCATAGCGACAGTTCGCTTGTGCGGAGAGAGAACTTTGAGATCAACGTTTTTCAGAAAAGGGGCCCAGACAGTAAATTCGCAGATCCCGTCCTGCAGGTAATGAGCTCCGATGTTCAAGCCCTAGGACCCTCATTCCTGAAAAAGAGTATGCCGAGCGGCGGCAGTGTCAGGGAGATCGAATAATACTTGCCGTGAAACGGCACTGGTGAGGCCTCAAACCCTCCGAGGTTGCCGTGCCCGCTTCCGCCGTATTCCCTTGCATCGCTGTTGAGGACTTCCTTCCAGAACCCTCCGTACGGTACCCCCAACCGGTAGTTGTACCGGGGTTCAGGGGTAAAATTGCAGATCACAAGGACCTGTTCCCGGTGCGACCTCCCCTTTCTGACGAAACTGATTATGCTGTGCTCCCAGTCGCTGCAGTCGACCCATTCGAATCCGGCATGTTCGAAATCAAGCTCGTAGAGCGCGGGTTCCTGCCGGTATAGTATATTAAGGTGCTGCACCCAACGCTGTATCCCCTGGTGCTGTGGGTGTTCGAGCAGGTGCCAGTCCAGACTGTCCTCATGTACCCACTCCCTCCACTGCCCGAACTCTCCCCCCATGAAGAGCA
>JBBIUL010000244.1:0-3330 GCA_037440265.1 Nitrospira sp.
AGAGGTTCTTTGACCTCATCGGGTTCAGGGTTATTATAGAGAAGCGGAAAGAAGGCGAAGACCCGCTCAGTGAAGCTACCATAATGCTCAGGGTAAGCGGCCATATCGAGCATACTGCTGCAACCGGGAGAGGCCCTGTTAATGCTCTTGACAATGCGTTAAGAAAGGCGCTCGACCGGTTTTACCCCCAGCTGAAAGACGTAAAACTCCATGACTACAAGGTGCGCGTCCTCGCCGCAGGAAAAGGAACCGGGGCAAAGGTCAGGGTTCTGGTTGAGTCAGGTGACAGGGATACCCGGTGGGGAACGGTCGGTGTCTCCGAAAATATCATCGAGGCCTCATATCAGGCCCTTGTCGACAGCGTTGAATACAAACTGCTGAAAGAAGAAAGCTCGTAGTCCGGATTTCTTTGCTTGAAAGTCCAGGACTGATAGGATACACTCTTACTGACATGGAAAACATAAGAAAACAGCAGGAACTCATCCCGGATTATATGGAAATGATCGATGAGGTCAGCCCCATGCTCATCAATAATCTTTCGCTCTCAGCGCTGTACATCAACTGCTCCAAGCTGAGCAAAATCGAACGGCTCTTCGGAAAAAAGGTCTATCTTGACATCCTCAGGAAGATCCACAAACTGCTCCTCGACCTGAAAGGCAAAGAAATAAGAAAGGATGATATTGTCGCGTCAAATGGCTCCGGATCTGATGAGTTTATTGTCTTCCTCTCCAAAAAGAGAGAGGACAAGAATTTCTATCCCTCAGACCTTGAGTTCCTTTGTGACAGGATTACCGAATGTTTGAACGATACCATCACCCCGATTGCCTTCCCCTACCTGCGCGGCAGGCCGAAGATCGTAGTCGGATATGCCGTGGTCATACACAACCCCCTCATCAGGGACGAACGTCTGATCAACAAGCTGATAGAAGATGCCAGGCAGATGTGCAATTATCAGGAGTTCAAACGGATGATGAGGAACAAGGAAAAACTGCAGGAACTGATCCTGAAAGAGAGCATCAGGACAGTCTTTCACCCGATCGTTGATCTGATAACCAATGAGGTTATGGGCTATGAGGCCCTGAGCCGGGGCCCTGCAGGGACCGAGTATGAGAATCCCTATATCCTGTTCGATGTTGCCGCTGAAACCGAACTGCTCTTTGAACTCGACCGTCTCTGCAGGAAAAAGGCTCTTCAGAACGCACAGGACATTAACCCGGGTCATAAGCTCTTTATGAACTGTCTCCCCTCGGCTGTGCTTGATCCCGAGTTCAGGGATTCATACCTGAAAACATTTTTGGAAGAACTGAAGCTCAACCCGTTTAACATTGTTCTTGAAGTCACAGAACGGGAGGCAATTGAGAACTACGAACTTTTCAAGGAGGCGGTGCAGTACTATTCAGATCTTGGTTTTGCAATTGCGGTTGATGATACCGGCGCGGGCTACTCAAGCCTTGAGACAGTCGTTGAGCTGAAACCCCAGTACATAAAACTCGATATCTCAATCATCAGGGGGATAGACAAGAACATACTGAAACAGGAGCTGATCAAGGCTATTATGGGGCTTTCCAAAGAGATGAAGTCAGTGGTAATTGCTGAGGGAATTGAGACTGAAGCTGAACTGAATACCCTTAAGAAGATCGGCATCGGCGTCGGACAGGGGTTTCTGTTCGCGAAGCCGGCTCCGCCTTTCCCGGGAATCTGCAGGCAGGCCGCAGAACGAACAGAGGATTAGTTAATTCCTTTGAAGCATCCGTCTGAGTGTTGTTCAGAGTATAACAGAAAGCGTATTCGGCAGGTTCGGATTATACATTGACAATGAGTGCATGTTCATCGCACTCGGGGAATTTAGGACACCTCACGCAATCACCCCAGATTTTCTGGGGAAGGTTTGCCTTGTCTATATCCCGAAACCCCATTTTCCTGAAAAAATCAGGGTGGTAGGTAAGGACAAAGACCTTCTGTATCCCGAGCGACCTGGCATCTGCAAGACAGCGCTTTACCAGCCTGTTGCCGATGCCTTTCCCCTGATAGTCTTTTTTTACCGCAAGTGAGCGTATCTCAGCAAGATCTTCCCACAGAACATGGAGTGCGCACGTGCCTTCAATTGTTCCGTTCTCTTCAAACACTATGAAATCCCTGATCTTTTCATACAGTTCGTTCAGAGACCGCGGGATCATCTCCTCTTTTTTCGCGAATTCATTGACCAGCTTGTGAATGACCTTTGAGTCAGTTATTCTGGCTTTTCTTATTTTCAATGTATTTAATCCCTTCAAGAATGGAATTGATGTTCGTCCTGCCGTTTGAGTTCTTGACGAGCTCGGACCTGTTTTCGAATATTTTAATCGCGGATGAAGTTTTTATCAACGAAGTCCTTGCGACAAAAGCACCGAGCATGACCATATTGGCAGATCGAGTGCTGCCGGTCAGGCTTGCGATCCTGGTGGCAGGGACCGGGATCAGTTCGATATCTTTTCTGAACCTTGTTTTTTGCGCAAATGAAGCATCGAAAAACAGGACCCCATTTTTTCTGATGGTATGCTGGAACTTTTCGAGTGAAGCGCTGTTCATGGCTATAAGCACATCAGGATTGAGTACTACCGGAGAGCCGATCATGTCATCGGAAATGATCACCGTGCAGTTTGCAGTCCCACCACGCATTTCTGCCCCGTATGACGGGAACCAGGTCACTTTTTTCCCTTCAGTCATGCTTGCGAAGGTAAGCACCCTGCCGAGAAAGAGGATCCCCTGACCGCCTGAACCTGCTATTTTGATCCTTGTTTCCAGTCAGGTCTCCTCCCGGAATCTGTCCTTAATCAGTCCGATCGGATATGTCCTGCTCAAAGAGGTCTTTATCCATTCAAGGGATGCTTTTGGGGAAAGGCCCCAATCCGTCGGACAAGGGGAAAGGATTTCAACAAAACTGAACCCCTTGCCTTCAATCTGATACCGCAGGGCCTTGAAAATTGCGTGTTTTGCGGAAGCGAGATTCTTATAGGAATCAGAAGAAACCCTCTGGATAAAGGAAACCCCTTCAATGGATGCGAGCAGTTCCGACACCTGCAGGGGGTGTCCGGATGTTGTGACATCTCTTCCGGTTGGGGTGGTGGTAGTGCGTTGCCCTGAGAGGGTAGTGGGGGCCATCTGGCCTCCGGTCATTCCGTACGTAGCATTATTAATGAAGAAAACAGATATGTTTTCGCCGCGGTTCGCTGCGTGGATGATCTCAGCAGTGCCGATCGCTGCCAGGTCGCCGTCGCCCTGATACGAGAAAACAATATGGTCCGGCAGCACCCTTTTTAAGGCAGATGCAACTGCAGGAGGCCTGCCGTG
>JBBIUL010000245.1:0-3310 GCA_037440265.1 Nitrospira sp.
TCGTCAAATTCATGATGCTTTATAAAGTGAAAAGTAGCCATAATTGCAATCCTTCGTTCCCATAAAGTATCTGATAAAGCAAGGTTGTACAGAGGTGTTTTATCGCCTGTTCTCAGATAAGCACCAACAATGTGCTCGGCGGATGTGTCAACAAGATCCCAGTTGTTAATAAATTGTGTATTATCAATATACATCTTATATATAAGTTCTCTCTCTGTTAGGGAAGCCCTTTTGAAAGCATCGACAAGGATGAACAGGGCTAATAACCGTTCCTCATGAACAGGGGATCTCAGCAGACCGATTACAATATCAGTTGAAAGCCCACGGTATTGCCTTGCGAGCTTCCTCATTGCCGGAACGCGGATGCCTATGAATTTGTCACCTTCTCCGTATTGCCCCTTGCCTGTTTTGAAGAACCTGTGAGAATGCTCAGCTATCTCCCCATTGCCCATCTGCCTCAGTTGCCTCTGAATTTGTAACAGTCCGGTTTGATTGAAAGTTTTATGGGTTGATTTTTTTCGCATGAGTTGGATTTCTTTAGTTTGTCCAAAAGAAAATAATCAATGTCAGCATGCAGCGCAAATAGCTCTTATCTGCCCTTGAAAAAAGGTTTGTTTTTTTCAAGAAAAGCCCTTGTCCCTTCCCTGAAATCCTCAGTGGAAGCTATGAGACCAAAATAATCTGCACCGAGCCGGCAGGACTCCTCAAGGGTCATGTTGAGGCCGCGATGGATTGCCTCCCAGGTGAACCTTACAGCCTGAGGCCCCTGCATTAAAATTTCACTGACAAGGGACCTCGTTTCCTCCAGCAGCCTGTCTGCTTCAACTACCTTATTCACAAGGCCTGAGTTCATTGCGTCATCTGCTGATATTATCCTGCCGGTGAGGAGGAGTTCAGCTGCACGGCCCTTGCCTATCAATCTTGGCAGCCTTGTGGTGCCGCCCCACCCTGCGACTGCTCCTAGCTTCACCTCAGGGTGGCCAAGCCTTGCATTATTGCTTGCTACCCTGAGCATACAGGATTCAGCCAGCTCTAACCCGCCTCCGAGGGCAAATCCGTTAATTGCTGCTACAGAAATCTTATCAAGTGTTTCGATTTTATTGTTAACTGATACAGCCATTTGTGCCAATTCTCTCACTTCAAGGGGAGTTGCTTTATTAAGATATTGTATATCAGCCCCCGCAGAAAAGGCTTTTTCACCTGCACCGGTGATGATAACAGCTCTGATGTGGCTGTCAGCCTTTATATTGTCTAACAAGGATGAAATGAATTGAAGCAAGTCTATGTTTAAGGCATTAAGGACAGAAGGCCTGTTTAACGTTATCAAGGCAATGCCATCTTTTTGCTCATAAAGGACGATATTGCTTTCCGGCATCGTTAATCCTCCAGTAAAATGATCATATTGAAATGCAAACAAACAAAACCGACGCTTATAACACTGTCTCGGAATAAGCTATAGGGAAGAAAGCTCATCTCTTTTTCAACTCGCTCATTTTTTTCATGAATCTTCTTACACGTGCCGGATCAATATGATTTTCACCAATGCCCCTTTTCTTGAAATAGCTGCCTACGATGAGGCCGTCAGCCTTTGGCAGGACCTTGTGAATATTCTCCGGCGTAACGCCGCTGCCTATCAATATTGGAACACGCGTGTTAGCGCGCACAATATCGACATCGTCAGGATTTGTCTCACTACCTGTTAGTTTACCGGAAACAATAATCGCGTCTGCTCCACCCCTTTCTTCAAGGTCTTTTGCCTCAACACCTAACCCGCGGTTTGCCAGAGGGGCAGCATGTTTAACGCCGACATCTGCAAATATGAGTACAGGTGACCTTAATGTCCTTCGCAGTCTGAGCGTCTCATGGCTTTTTCCCTGGATGATTCCCTGCTCAGAGACCACAGCACCCATATGAATGTTTATTCTGATGAATTCAGCTTGTGCGCAAGTTGCGACAGCTATGCCTGCGTGGGCATCATTGCGCAGAACGTTTACCCCGACAGGAATCGTTACAGCCCTGACAACCTCTCGAGTTACTGTTGCCATTGCGGCGACTGTTTCAGCTGGAACACTCTCGGGAAAGAATGGCTTATCTCTGAAATTCTCGACAATAAGGGCATGTACTCCTGATTTTTCAAAAAGGACAGCCTCTTTAAGCGCCTGATCAAACACTGTATCCATATCTCCGCGATACCCTGGTGCGCCTGGCAATGGAGCCAGATGGATGCAAGCGATAACCGGTTTATTCTTTGGAAACAGGGATGAAAAACTCATAAAACCTCCACATTATATTTCTTTGGCCTGCTGCCACGGCCAGCGACCTTCGACTTCAAGATAAAGTGTCATGCTCAGAAATGTCCTGATCAGAATTATGACCCCCAGAATAGCAATATTAGTTAACGTATCTGCGACAATAACCGTGCGAATGATGTCTCCGGCAATGAGGAATTCCAGGCCGAGGATGATAGCGCGGCCGAGCTGGCGTCGGTATGTGCGGTAAGCAATGCCTTCAGAGTGCTTTCGGAAATCCAATAAAAACCGGGATGTTGCAAATACAGAGCCGATAATAATTACAAGGACGCCAACTGCCTCAACGCCATATCCTGCTGTTGAAATTATTTCCTTAAAGTCCATGAAATTATGCCTCCAAATTTCACGCAATGTCTCAGGATTTTGCAGATACCAAAAAGAATGCCAGTATTTCTATGCAAAAAAGCATCTCAGGGCAAATGACGGTCAGCGTGTCGGCTCATAAACAATCCCTGCTGGTGCAAATGCCTTATATGACAGACGGTCATCATTATCGAGAAAATACAGATTGAGATGGCCCCTTTTGCTTTTATATTTCCAGACTTCAAGCTTTGTCCCGCCAGGTATTTTGTCCCAGAACTCTTCTTCCGGTCCCCAAATCGGTCTGTTGGATTTGATAAACGTCTTTTTCTCATATGGTTCATCTAATATCTTTAGTATGTCATCCTTGGAAAGTCCAACTTCTATCAGCGAGAACATATCGGCTTCTTCAGCGGATGCCGGAAGAGAAAAAATGATAGCAAACAAGATCATGACCATGCTTAGATTCATATCATGTTAATAGTATCGCAGATCAGCAATGACTGCAATAGCCGAACAGAACGATTTGACGGAAGACAACAGGGCAGCCTGCCCAGCTACTGCTGTGTTTTGATGAAAAGCCGGCTTGAAATTATTGGCGAAAACAGAGTACCAATGATAACCAGAGAGAACAATCTCCCTTTGAGAAGATTATAATCAGCAAGTAATATTGCCAGGGGTTTGCCGCCAATAAAATAAAA
>JBBIUL010000246.1:0-3291 GCA_037440265.1 Nitrospira sp.
TGCACGGACAAGGGCTATGGCGGGAGGCAATCTGCATGAACGGGCATCCTCTGAGAACATGCTGACACAGGCGCTTGAAAGGCTGTTTGTACTGATCGAGGACTACCCTTCACTGAAAAGCAATGAAAACGTCATGCATCTGCAGGAGGAGCTGGTTTCAACGGAGAACCGGATATCTTTTTCCCGGCAGCTTTACAACGATCTTGTTGCCAACTACAGAACCAGGCTTGAGGTCTTCCCTGATACGTTTATCGCTTCCCTGTTTTCATTTGCCCCGGCAGAATATTTTTCCGCTGATAACGCCGACAAAGCACTCCCCCGTGCCTCAATGGGCAGCAGGGAATAATATTGCCGATGTTTTCCATGACCAGGGATAGATCCGGAAGTCAGTATAATCTGCGCCTAAAACGATAATCATGCCTTTGACTGTTATCGATATCGAGAAAAGAAAGAGCTGGAGGATTTCACTGCTGTTTGTCTTCCTGCTGTTTCTCTATTTTGCCCTGATATTCAGTCTCCTTCTGATCCCTGCTTTTTTTATCGGGTTTAATTCCGTTTATCTCGGTGCAGGGCCTCTGCATTTTTTAACTATAGTTCTGTTTTCGCTTTGCATGGCAGGGGTGCATTTCTATTTCTCTGCTTCAAATGTTGCAGGGCATATCACCACGAACCTCTCAGCGGCCCCTCCTGACCCTGAAGACGGCATACACAGACAACTTCTGAACATAACCGATGAACTGAATGTGCTGACCGGGAAGAGTCATGCCATTAAGGCCCTGGTCATCCCCAGTTTTTCCCTGAATGCCCTTGCTTTGGCAGATATCAGAGGCAATGCCGTTATTGCCATAACAGAGGGACTGCTTTCACGTCTCACAAGACCGCAGCTTGAGGCGGTCATGGCGCACGAGGCCTACCATATCGTTTCAGGCGATTGCCTTGAGTCTACCGTTGCAACGAGTCTGTTCGGCATGCATGCCTCTGCCCTTGAGCATCTTGGCGAGTTGACTGAAAACCGTTTCTGGGGGCTTCACCCGGCTTTCCTGCTCTACTGGTCACTGATGGGATTGAGCAGGCTGCTGAGCCTGTTTATTTCAAGAGAACGGGAATACCGGGCCGATGCAGCATCATTGCGCATGACAAGGAACCCGGTTGCCATGGCGGAGGTGCTTCTGGTTCTTTCAAAGAACTGGACAGGCAGCGGCTTTATCAGCGGAGGGCTGGAGATGCTGTGCATCATAAACCCACAGACAAACAAGGTTGATGAATCAGAAGGATTTCTTGCCGACCTGTTGTCAACGCATCCTCCGATAAGAAGAAGAATAGATATTCTCCTGAGAATGGCCAGGTTAAATTTAAGTGATCTGAAGGAGGAAGACCCTTCCGGTCAGGAACCAATTTCTGCTTCTGACGGGAAACAAAACCTGTACTACGCGCTTGATCAGCGGCAACAGTGGCAGGGACCTTTTCCTGTTGCTGAACTGGCGGCCATGACCTGGTTCTCTCCCGTCACCTGGGTGGCTTCTGTCATCGATCAGGCAATCCATAAGGCATCTGCAGTCAGTGCAATGGCTGCGCATTACAGGAATCGACCCGATGAGTCTGCTGACACAATGACCGCGTTCAGGTGTCCCCAGTGCTCGGAGCAGCTCTTCAGGGAGCCGTATGAAAAGACGCATGTTCACCGGTGCAGGGCATGCAGCGGAATTCTGGTAGACAACAGCAGGATACCCCGGATCATCGCCAGAAGAGATGTGAAGTGCACGGAACGGGTGAAGGCACTGGCAAGGGCAGTGATGAACGATCATCAAAGAAGAAGGACTGTTGAGAAGCTAACAGGGAAGGGACCTGCCTCCAAGTCTGTCCTTACCTGTTTGCAATGCGGCAACCCCATGTTCAGGACCTTTTACAGCGGTGCTTATCTGATAGAGATAGACCGGTGCAATATCTGCGGGATAACATGGTTTGAACCGGATGAGCTTGAAATGCTTCAGTGTGTCGTGGAAAACAGGATTACCGCCGGAATTCCCCTGTAGGCTTCAGGATCTTCCCTTTAACTCATCAATTGCACCAAGGATTGTTTTCACGGCTTCTGCAATCTCGCTTTCCGTATTGTCCTTGCCAACGCTGAACCTGACAGCGGAGAGGGCATCGGCATCTGAAAGCCCCATATTCCTGAGTACGGCAGAAGGCGTCTGTTTTCCGGCATGACAGGCAGATCCTGCAGAAACGGCAACCTTGTTATTAAGCTTTTCAACGAGATCGAAGGATGATATGCCGGGGAGTGAAAGATTGATGGTGTTGGGCAGTCTGTTTGTTTCGTGACCGTTCAGTTTTATTTCAGGAAAAGATGATCTGAGTCCTTTCAGAAGCTGGTCCCTTAATTGGATTGTGTGAGCAACCCTTAAATCCATGTCCCTCTTTGCTATCTCGCAGGCCTTTGCGAAGCCGATGATGCCGGGGACGTTCTCTGTGCCGGGACGGAGGCCCGTTTCATGGCCTGCTCCGAACAATATCGGTTTTATCTTTGTGCCTTTTCTGATATGAAGGGCCCCGATGCCTTTCGGGCCGTAAAATTTATGCGGGACGATGGTGGTCATGGCTGCGGAAGGAACATTGACCGAATAGGGCATTTTGCCGATCGTCTGGGCAGCATCAACATGGAGGGTTATCCGGTGCGGTTTCAGCAGTTCAGAGATTTCATCGACGGGCTGTAGTACCCCGGTTTCATTGTTTGAATGCATGATTGACAAGAGGAATGTATCTTTTTTGATGGACTGCTTTATTTCGTCGATCTTTGCTATGCCATTTTGATCTGCATTAACATATGAGACCTCGAACCCGTTTGATGCAAGGTGACGGCATGTATTCAGTACCGATGGGTGCTCAATGGCAGAGGTTATAATATGGCCTGATTTGTGGGCAAGGGCAGTCCCGAGCAGGGCGAGATTGTTTGATTCTGTTCCTCCGGACGTGAAAAAAATTTCATCCGGTTCACAGCCGAGGAAATCTGCAATCAGTGAACGGGAATGTTCGATCTCTTCTTTGGCCTTGCGGCCGGGCAGGTGAGCGCTTGAAGGGTTCCCGAAGTTTCTTTTGAGCGCGGAGAAAACAGCATCAGAGACTTCAGGATCAACAGGCGTGGTAGCGTTATGGTCGAGATATATCATGAATCCATTATATCATGTCATGTCTCTGTGAATTATGGTCACTTCGATTTTTCCGGAGGGCAGTGATTTTGCGACCGCCTCTGCGATTGCAGGGGAGCGGTGATTCCCTCCGGTACACCCGAAT
>JBBIUL010000247.1:0-3256 GCA_037440265.1 Nitrospira sp.
AGCATAAAAACCGGATTGTTGGTCCCGGCCTGTTTAATGCCCTGGATTATCCTGCCGGGAAGCGCACCGACATAGGTCCTCCTGTGGCCTCTTATCTCAGCCTCGTCCCTCACGCCTCCAAGGGACATTCTGACAAACTCCCGGCCCAATGCCCGGGCAATAGATCTCCCTAATGATGTCTTCCCGACACCAGGAGGCCCGATAAAACAGAGTATCGGTCCTTTCATTTTTTCCTTAATCTTCCTTACGCTGAGATATTCGAGGATCCGCTCCTTGATCTTTTCAAGATCATAATGGTCCTCATTCAGCACCTTCTTGGCCATTTTAATGTCAAGCCTGTCTTTCGTACTCTTTGACCAGGGGAGTTCAACAAGCCAGTCAAGGTAGGTCCTGATGGTCGCGGCTTCTGCGCTGTCGGGATGCATCTTCTCAATTCTCTTGAGCTGCTTTTCAGCCTCTTTCAGCACCTTCTCAGGCATCTTAGCGTCTTCTATTTTTTGCCTGAACTCTCTGATCTCCTCAGCCCGTTCATCAATGTCTCCAAGTTCTTTCTGAATTGCCTTTAATTGTTCTCTCAGGTAATATTCACGCTGTGTTTTATCGATTTCACCCCTCGCCTCTGACTGGATCTTTTGCTGCACCATGAGGAGTTCTATCTCCCTGCTCAGGATTTCTCCTGCCTTCCGCAATCTTTCACGTGGATCCGTAATCTCGAGAACCTCCTGGGCCTGCTCCGTCTTAAGGCCGATATTTGAGGCTATGAGGTCAGCCAGTCTCCCGGGATCATCCAGGTTTTCAATAACGACCATAATATCAGGGAGAATGGTTTTGCCATATGACACTGCCTTGTCGAGCTGTTCCTTGACCGTTCTGATCTGGGCCTCGTCTTCTATTGAAAGAGAAGTCGGTTTTGCATCGGATATCTTTTCAATATCGGCTGAGATAAACGGTTCAGTCTGGGTGAATTGCACAGCCCTGGCCTTTGACAACCCCTGTACGAGTATTTTGATTCTCCCGTCAGGGAGTTTCAGCATCCTCATGATCATGCCGACCGTTCCGGTTTGATACAGGTCCGCTGCCGCAGGGTTCTCAACTCCCAGTTCTTTCTGGGTCAGGAGAAGGATCATCCGGTGTGAGTTCAAGGCATGATCAATAGCCTTTATCGAAATCTCCCTTCCGACAAACAAAGGGATTATCATATAGGGGAAAACGACAATATCCCGCACCGGGAGAACAGGGATGTTAGCGGGGATTTCCGGTTCTTTGTCGTTCCTTTCGTTTTTCTGTTCTGTATCTGACATTATATCTCCTCATATAAATGTGTAAGTCGTTTATTTATGGGTTAAACATCCTGAAACTTCGATCAAATAAGATCTAAACCCTTCTGAAAGCTCAGGGTTTTTCAGCGCAAGATCGACAGTTGCCTTGAGATAGCCTAATTTATCTCCGGCATCATATCTTTTCCCCCTGAACAGAAAACCGTAAACAGGTCTTGTCTTCAGGAGTGTTTGTATTGCATCAGTCAGCTGGATCTCTCCGCCCTTTCCCGGCGTTGATTTCTCGAGAACACTGAAAATGTCGGGAGTAAGTATGTATCTGCCGATGATGGCAAGATCAGAAGGTGCGTCATGGGCTTTCGGTTTCTCGACGAGGTTGTTTATGCGGTAGACTCCGTCTCCTTCTTTAACACCGTCAATTACGCCGTACCTGTGGATGTCCGACATGGGAACCTGCTCAAGCGCCAGTACCGGTCCTTTCAGTTCTTCATAGAGTTCTATCATCCGCATGAGAAGGGTTTCATCCGGCGGTATAATATCATCACTGAGGATGACCGCAAACGGTTCTTCCTTAACAAACGGTTTTGCGCATAAAATAGCATGACCAAGGCCAAGGGCCAGCCCTTGCCGTATGTAGGCAATATTGAACTTATTGAGCCGGTTTATTTCTTCGAGAAGCTTCTCTTTGCCGCTTTTTCTCAGTTTGTCTTCCAGCTCAAACGCATAATCAAAATGGTCTTCAATCGTACGTTTGTGTTTTCCGGTAATAATAAGAAATTCATGGATATCACAGGCAAGCGCCTCCTCAATGCCATACTGGATCATGGGCTTGTCAACGATAGGCAGCATCTCTTTTGGTGATGCCTTTGTTGCAGGCAAAAACCGCGTACCAAGTCCGGCAGCCGGGAACAGGGCTTTTCTAATGATTTTTGGCATAATGTACCTCTGACATTTCAAATAATTATAACATAGAAGCAGATGACCCTAAAAAACATGACTATTGCTGAATAAATCGTCAAAGAAAAAAATGATGGTGCCGGAGACCGGACTCGAACCGGTACGCCATTGCTGACGAGGGATTTTAAGTCCCTTGCGTCTGCCAATTCCGCCACTCCGGCAGCGTAATAAGTTACAAGATATTTTAAACAAAAAACAATGAAAAAAGGCATTGTCCTGCGATTTTATAAAAATAATAAAGCCGGCAGAGCCGGCTTTATTATTTAGGTGTTCCCGTATACGTTCAGAAAAACTATTTTTTCTTTATATAGAACTCAATAACCCCGCCATCCTCTTTTGTCTCAAGCAGTTCATGGCCGAGTCTTTTCAGCAACGCAGGAATGTCAGATATAGAACCCTTATCAGTTGAAATAACTTCAAGCACCTGTCCGGACTGCAACCCGTCGATTGCCTTCTTGGTTTTGAGGACCGGCATCGGGCAGTTCATCCCCTTTGTATCCAACACGACATCTGGTTTAATAGCACTCATTTCCTTACCTCCTGACCTTATTGTCAATTAAATTATAAACTAATTAACAATAAAACACCCGACATGTTTTTGTCAAATAGTTTCTTTGATTTACAGCAATTCCAAGTACCAGATTTTCAAATCGTAAAAACAATACTTAAAGTTATTTCTCGCTAAGTTGTCATTTCTTTTTGTTTTTATTTCTTTTTATAAAACTAACTAATCTTATTTTAATTTTTTTACCAGTTCTGCTGCGGGAATGGCAGCAAGGGTCAACAGCTGCACAGAACCTCTGGAACCAAGCTCAAGAGACATTCTCATGACTGTTTCGTTGTCCTTTGCCTCCACAATGTTTACAAAATCATATGGACCAAGAACAGCATATTGCGCTTTTACCGTCACACCCATCTTTTCGATCTCTTTGTTCACCTCAAGCATTCTCTTGGGATTTTCTTTAATCGTTTTTCTTCCTTCATCTGTCAGTGTGCTCAAAATGACGTACGTTGCCATAGCT
>JBBIUL010000248.1:0-3252 GCA_037440265.1 Nitrospira sp.
TCATCTTTTCAAGTGCCTTTTTTGTGAGGACGAGCGGATAGGGGCATACCCTCCCGAGCACATCCAGTGTCTGATCAGGCGTTTTGCCGCTGAGTTCACCCATGGTGTAAAACCTCCTTATTAAATTTATTGTTAGAAGAACAGAACATGTTTTGATTCATCCATTGCCTTCTGTATTTCGGCAAAGGGGACGACCTGTATTGTCTTGTCAGCCCCCATTTCTTCTGCGTTCGGCATTGCATCTTCAGGAATGCCGTATTTTTCAAGGTCTTCCTTGCAGACCAGCACATCGAGGTCAACAAGAAGGGCGTTTTTCATGTGCGACTCGGTGCTGGTTATCCCGTACAGGTCCATTGCGTTCTGGCCTTTCTGAAGCCCGAGCACGCCTTCACCGACAAAACATAATTTTGGCGTAACAGTCTCCCCGTCTTCAAGGAATATCTCGACGGTCTGGTATGCTATTGCATGTGTTATTGCAAGACGTGAGGTTTCGCCTTTGTACTGAGGTCTCTGCACAATAAAAGCAAGTTTGACATCACCCATCTTATTCACCTCCTATCTGAAGCACTCTGTCGGAGCTGTGGATCTTTGCGAGATACCAGTGCATGGCGTTCCACTGTACGCCTTCAATGCCGTCTGTTTTTTGGACTCCCCTTGCGACCGTGCAGGCTTCGCAGGTGCAGATCTCAACGCCTTTTTCGATAAGGGCCTTGATATATTTTTCACCGGTTGAATAGTCCTTCAGGTGTTTCTGATGGCCCTTAATCGAGCCTGTTGCATTGCCCGAGAACCAGAGATTTACCTTGTGACCTTTATCGGCAGCAGCCTCTGCAAGTTTCAGAGTAAAATCATATGTCATATTTCCAACAAGTCCCGGAAAACATCCGATTGTTAAAGTTCCCATTCTTTCACCTCCTAGAGCCAGGCCAGTTTATCATATTCATTAAAGATAAGGTCCACCACATCGCCATAATTTACGACCTTTACGCGTTTGTCAACATCGGAGTCCTTCATTCCCCTTATCTGAATGTCTTCAGAAAGGGCATAAAGGTTCGAAGTCTTGTCGAGCAGGGAAGAGGCCTTTCCATTCTCTTTTGTCGTAGCATGGTAAACGCCGTTCTCTACCAAGATGATACCCAGTTTCTCGGCCTTGATCCTGTCGAGGGTATCAGCCGTCAGCTTGAAATCGCTAACAAAAATACCTAATTTCATACAGTCCCCTCCTATCTAAGTGGATTTTTTTTGAAAGACTTGCAAGGTTAGATTTTATAACAAGTTAAAGCTCAATTTGTCAATATAAATTATCTGGTAATCATTTATAATATATTGTTTTTAAATCTGTTTTGGTTTCTTATAGGAATATGTACACTGATTTTGTACTGCATGGGGGAGATGAGAAAAGACCGGCGGTCATATTTATCCATGGCCTTGGGATGGATAAAAACATATGGATTGACCCCACAAAATCCGGAATTCTTGGCGGAAGTCTGCCGATAAACATCCTTTTATCTCAAAAACCGGGGAAAAAGGATTACGGGTACAGCAAGAAAAGGCCTGCAGCAGTATCACCGGCTGTCACAACAGGTACGTATCCGGATAATCTGCAGACTTCGTTTACTGACCTGATGGCAAAAGGGTACCCGGTTATGGCCTGGAGCCAGAAACGGCCTGCAGGACCGATAGATTTGGCAGCAAGCGAACTTGCAGAACTCGCAGACCTGGTCATGAAAACCGGGACTAAGGGCATTATCCTGATAGGACACAGCAGGGGAGGGCTGATTGCAAGGAGATATCTGATGGACTCAGGAGCGATGATAAAGGGACTTATCACGATCTGCACCCCCCACAGGGGAAGTTCCGTCGCAAAACTTGCCTCTTATATGAATCCGCTTGCCTCGTTTATAGCCCCCCTGGTTTCTGACGCTGAAAAAAAAGGGCTGATGAAGACAGCCATGAAACGGATAATTGATTTCCTCAAAAGCAGGGCGATTCAGGAGCTCCTTCCGGATTCTGACTTTTTCAGATCATTGCATGATTCCGGAATAAAGGGACTCCCCTGCCTGACCATAGGCGGCACCAGTCCGTCGCTTTTCAGTTTGTACCGGTGGAAATGGGATTCTCTTATCGAAGGGCCCGGCAGAAGGTGGTTTCTTGTTCCTGAAGAGATCGTGGCAGTCCCGGATGTTCTGGAGAAGATTGTGCCTGAAATGCTTTTCCCCCATGAGCTGAAGAAGGGGGTTGGAGACGGCCTTGTGACCGCTGAAAGCTCACGGCTTGACTGGTGCGGCAACCACCATAATTTTGCGTTAAACCATGCGCAGGTCCTGTTTGATCCTGCAGTAAGAAAAAAAATAACAGAGGCTGTTGACAGCATGTCATAAAAAAGGCTCCTGCACCGTTTCCGGTGCAGGAGCCTCAGGGGAGGCGGTAAATATCTTCAGGGTTTAGTGCTTTGCCTTTGCCTCTGCGGTCTCGGGTCTTGCCTTGCCAAAGCTGCCGACCACATCTACCACGTAGCCAAGCGCTGTTCCGAACACCGAGCCAAGCACGATGCTGACCGCCCCTACGCAGAAGATCCCGAGGATTATCCCCACCACCGTAAGCATCCTTACTATGGTCGTTGCCTCAACAGGTCCGCCTGCCAGATGGCTCAGAAGCACTACCACTCCATAGCTCCCAAAGTAAAACCCCGGTACGATCCCGAACACCAGAAACGCTATTGCACCCAGTGCTGCCCCGATCTTTGTCCCTACCTTCATTGTTCTTGCTCTTTCCTCTGTCATGACACGTCCTCCTTTTTGGTTTTTTTATGTAATAAATTTATTTGTGCTCTGCTGTTGCCAAGTCCTTTTTCTCTGCCTTCAGGGTGTCAACTACGGTGCCGATCAGCCAGCCGGCGGTCGATGATGCGGTGATGAACATAATCCCTGATACCATCACCCCGATCACCATCGATGCTGCAACGATCAGCCGTGAGATTACCCCTGAGGTCACCGGTGAGCCAAGCAGGGTCCCTGCTATGTTAAGCCCCATGACGCCGCCCAGGAATGATCCCGGAAGCAGTCCGAATATTGCAAACAGTACTACCCCGCATCCTGCACCCATGTATGCTATTTTCTTTGCGTATTTGTTGTCTTTCATCTTCGTGTCCTCCTTTCAGTGTATCTGCAATCATAAATGCAGTATCCATGCCAGGTGATTTATAGTGATTTTAAAGGATTATTTCCCATGACACCCATGCACCACTGCAAA
>JBBIUL010000249.1:0-3248 GCA_037440265.1 Nitrospira sp.
GAGGCCGGGACAATTAAAAAAAACAGGAGAACAAGAGCAGCAGCAATGACCTTCATTCGCGTGCGTTTGCCCATTTCCCGCAGGAGTCGCCCCACCGGGCGATCACCTTTTCGCTGTCGTTTATCTCTATGACCCCGCAGGAATTCGGACAGTCGGAGCAATAGAAGCTCGAGGTGTAGAGCTTCTGCTCAGAGACGGAAAGGCCCCTGAACCTGGTCTCGGCAGTATCCCGGGAAAGGAGCGCAGCACCGATGGCGCCCATGATCGGGTAATATTTCGGGACGATGAATTCCTTTGAGAGCTCACGTTCGAAGGATGCCTTGATGCCGGGGTTTGCGGCAACGCCTCCCTGGAATATGATCGGCGCGTTCAGGTCTTTTCCACGCGCAAGGTTGTTCAGGTAATTTCTCACGAGCGCGTCGCAGAGCCCTGCAACAATATCCTCGATGCCGTGTCCCATCTGCTGCTTGTGTATCATGTCGGACTCGGCAAAGACTGTACATCTTCCTGCGATCCTTGCAGGCGAGGCTGAGGAGAGGGCGTAGGAGCCAAGCTCTTCTATGCTGATACCGAGCCTTGTTGCCTGGTGCTCGAGAAAAGAGCCTGTTCCGGCAGCGCAGACTGTATTCATCGAAAAATCGACCACCACACCATCCCTGATGAGGATCAGCTTCGAGTCCTGCCCTCCGATCTCGACAACAGACCTCACGTGGGGCATGAGATGGAGCGCTGATACCGCGTGTGCAGTGATCTCGTTTTTTACTACATCAGCACCGGCAATGTGATCAGCGAGTTTCCTGCCGCTTCCGGTGGTGCCGACCCCCCTGATGGTTACCTCGTCGCCGATATCGTTCCTGAGTGAAGAGAAGGCGTTCTGAAGGGCTCTGATGGGCTGCCCCATGGTTTTGCGGTATGAACTCCAGAGCACGTTTCCCGCGTAATCTATCAGCACTACCTTGGTAGTGACAGACCCTACATCAATTCCGAGATATGCCTGCACCGTTTCTCCTTTCAAGCAGGTCGACGAACGCCTCGAGCCTTGTGACCAGGTTTGCCTCTGACACATGCTCGTCAAAGGTCATCGAAAGCACGGGATAATTCAGGTCTTCGCTTATCCTCTGTATGATCGTTGATGCAACCAGTTCGGGCATGCAGGTAAAGGGCATGATATGCAGGACGCCGTCAATCCCTTTTTTGTGAAACAGCACGGTCTTGCCGACGGTCTCGATGCTTTCTCCTCCTGACGGATAGTCAAGATAGCCCTTTGCCAGCTTTGTTGCGAGACGGGTCTGGTTCCTCCTGAACGGCTTGAACCTGAACCGGTCATTGAGCCAGTCGCTGAGCCATACGCCCCTTACGACCTCAACCCGCATGCAGCCGAGTTTCTTTTCAACATCAAGGTTTGCGAACGGCTCTATTGTAACAAAAATTTCACCCAAAACTCCCACCTTCAGGGGCCTGAACGTTCTGTCTGTCTTAACATCATTGAATATGCTTTTTACTCTCAGGGATTCCTGCAGAAGCTTTGTGTAGCTGTCGGCGCGGTCGATGATGTTTATTGATTCCTCAAGTGCTGCATCAGACTCGTTTTTGTTGATCTCGCGTGGTTTATGGTAGTGGTAGAACGCCACTGCGCGGTCAAGGGCAGCCATCCGCATCAGGATAAGATAAAAGACCCGGTATCCGTCATATTTATTTTTAATGTTGCTGATATCGCTGATGGCGCTGATCAGGTTTGAGAGTTTGTCAGGGTTGTCCGTTGTGGACATCCTGAATTTATACCCGAGTTCCCTGAGTATCTCCTCCTGTATAACCCCGTAGTAGCCGAACCTGCACGGCCCGTATCCACCGGGCATGAGGATGGCGTCAGCGCCTTCTTCGAGCGCCTCGATCATGTTGCCGAGGTTTATCTTGAACGGGAGGCAGGCGAATTCAGGCGAATGCCTCACCCCGAGGTTGAGCGTTTTTACCGTTGCCCTGGGCGGGGTGACCATATCAACGCCGTTTGCCCTCAGCACCCTTGTATAGGCAACATGGAGCAGCCCCATGTGAGGCACGGTGAGCCTCATACCGCAATCCTCGATAACATGTCGGTGAATGCCTCGAGCCTGGTCTGTATGCCGACGTCTGAGGTGTGCTCGTCGATGCTGAGAGACATGTAGGGCTTATTCCGCGCATTCAGCCTCTTTCGTATCAGGTCGCCGGTGAATGCATCAGGCCCGCAGGTTGCGCTGCAGATATTAATGACGCCGTCAATGTAATCGTCTTTGAAGAACGAATGAGCAGAGGCGACTACCTCTTTGCCCATGCTCCAGTAGACCCACTTGGGGATAATGGTCATCGCCTCTTTAATCTCATCCTCTGATGGGTGTATGTATACCGGGTTTGCGCCGAGGTTTCTGATGAACCTGAAGAGGTTTTTGCCGAGATATCTGTCAAAGAGAAGATACGGCCGGCCGACTAACCCTATGTTCAGTTTTTTTTCTGAGATAATGCCCGTTGCACGCACTTTTTCTTCCGGTGAAGGGTCCTGGAGCAGATGGTGGGGTGCTGCCAGGTCACCGCTGCCTTCTTCAGTTCCGGAAATAAAGTGTTTGATAAATACATCGGCAACATCAGGGTGTTTCAGGGAGAGGGCCTCAGCTATCTGTCTGGCGAATTCATGTGCTGCATTTTCCCTGTCCTGTTTGATATGAAACATCGGTGTTATCGTCCGCGGGAGATTCCTGAAGCAAGCCCTGACTACGTCAGGAAGGCCGATGAGTTTCGGACACATATATGCGTCATGCTCAACGCTGACGTATCGCGGCATGAAAAGGAAGTCCACACTGTCCTTCAGGGAGTCGACATGGCCGAGGAATGCCTTGACCGGCAGGCAGAGGTCGCTCTGGCTCTTCCTCAGCCCGTTTTTGAAGATCCCTTCTGTGGTCTCAGGGGAGGTTATGACCTCGTACCCGAGGTCTTCGAACAGTGCCTTCCATGCATCAGAGTATCTGTAGTAGAGCAGGGCCCTCGGGATGCCGATTCTAAGATTTTTCATATGCGCAACTAGACCGGAAAATCGTTTTCTCTCATTTTAGATTATTTGGTCGTTTTTCTGCAAAACGATTGAAAAAATATTTCTTGGCATTTGCACATTTCTGGTTTTGCGATATAATGATTTTATGCAAAAGATTGTCTCACTAATGGTGCTCTTTGTCCTGACGGTGTTGCTCTCCGCGTGTGCAACGAATCCGGTCACCGGCAGG
>JBBIUL010000250.1:0-3224 GCA_037440265.1 Nitrospira sp.
GAAGAGGATGCCGGCAAGAATATTCATGAGTCTGCCTCGGGCAGAGGGAGTTACAGCTTTGTCGACCTCAACAGGACAGGCGTGCCCCTGATGGAGATTGTATCTGAACCTGACATCAGAAGCCCCAAAGAGGCTGCTGCATATATGAAAAAGCTCAGGACAATCCTGAGGTATCTAGGCGTATGCGACGGAAATATGGAGCAGGGTTCGCTGCGGTGTGATGCAAATATCTCTGTCCGGCCTGAAGGGCAGAAGGAATTTGGAACGAGGGCAGAGGTCAAGAACATCAACTCCTTCAGGTTCGTTGAAAAGGCGCTCGAGTATGAGATCAGAAGACAGATCAGGGTTGTTGAAGAAGGCGGCACTGTCGTACAGGAGACGAGGCTCTGGGATGCGAACAGGGGGATTACAGAGTCCATGCGTTCAAAGGAAGAGGCGCATGACTACCGCTATTTCCCTGAACCTGATCTGGTCCCGATGGTTGTGGATGAGAAATGGGTCAATGAGATCAGATCATCACTCCCCGAGCTCCCGGATGCCAAATCTCAGCGGTTCATATCCGAATACGGACTGCCCGTGCAGGATGCGGAAATGCTGACTGTCGAGAAAGCGGTTGCGCTTTGGTTTGAAGATGCGGTACGGGCGGGCGGACAGCCCAAGTCTGTTGCCAACTGGATGATGGGTGAACTGATGAAGCTGCTCAACGAAGACAACAGGGGCATTGAAGAATCTCCTCTTAAGCCCGGAAACCTCACGGAGTTGCTTGCTCTTATCGACAAAGGCATCATCAGCGGAAAAATTGCAAAGACAGTCTTTGAGGAGATGTACAGGACCGGCAAGGCTGCTGAGATTATTGTCAGGGAAAAAGGGCTTTTGCAGATCAGCGACTCATCCGAGATCGAGAAGGCTGTTGACGAAATTATCGCAAAGAGCCCCAAGGAGGTTGAGCGTTTCAGGGCAGGAGACGAAAAGCTTTTAAGCTTCTTTGTCGGCCAGGTAATGAAGGCCACAAAGGGCAAGGCAAACCCTCAGATGGTCAATGAACTGCTCAGGAAAAAGCTGACCTGGTCCCAATAATCCCACTGTTTTAAGGTTGAACATATGCAGTATTTCCGCTTATTCCTGTCTGCTGTCGAGCGTTTTATCCCCGGCCCTATGTAATGTCTTTATCTGAGCCGTGCCGCTGAAACTCTGCAAATCAGCTTGCACTTTTTCAGAGAGTATGTTTAATTAGTCCTGATATGAAAAAGCCGAAAATACTCCTTATTGAAGACAGCGAGGTGCAGGCAGAGACCACAAAACAGTTTCTTGAGAGAAACGGCTATGAGGTTATCCTCGCAGTCAACGGCATATCTGCACTGAAGACCGCCAAGACGGTCCCTGTTGATGTGATCCTTCTTGACCTCATACTGCCTGACATTAGCGGCAATGAGGTGAGCCGCATTTTGAAATTCGGTGAGGACACCAAGGGCATTCCTATCATCATGGTTACGGCAAAGGATTCCCTTGAAGACAGGATTAGCTCTATCGATGCAGGGGCAGAGGACTACCTTGCAAAGCCTTACAGTGAAGTTGAGCTTATCTCGAGGATCTACGGTGCAATGAAGAACAAGGAACTCCGCGATGAACTGATACGGCAGAAAAGGCAGGTTGAAGACCTCCTCAGCAAGGTGGGGATTATGGCCATTACAGATCCCCTGACCGGCATCTTCAACAGGCGACACCTTGAATCAGAGCTCGAGAAGGAGTTTTCAAAGCGGAAGCGTTACAAACAGGCTATTACCTGCCTGATACTTGACGTTGACCACTTCAAACGCGTCAACGATTCCTACGGCCATAAGGCAGGAGATATGGTGCTTAAAGAACTTGCGCAGAGGCTGAAGCAGTCCCTGAGGCAAGTGGACATCGTTGCCAGGTGGGGCGGTGAAGAATTTGTTATTGTGCTGCCACAGGTAGGCAGGGATGATGCCGTGAAGTCTGCATCGAGAATCCATGCTTTGGTGTCGAATGCAAAGTTTGAGAATATTGATGAGCCCATAACGGTCAGTATCGGGGTCTCCTGTGTAAGCGACAGCATCAACACTGCAGAGGAACTGATCGATGCTGCTGACCGTGCCCTGTACCAGGCCAAGAAAAATGGCCGCAACAGAGTCGAACTTGTTGAAACAGAAACAGCTCCATAGCTAAGCTGCCCCTGCGGTCTCTTGTTCACTCTTGATCCAGCAGATAAAAAAATCTGCACTCTCGTAAAATCCGGACTTGTCAGGCAGACTGTCGCAGGTTGATAAAATCCTGTTTCATTAGGTAATATTTAAAATCATTTTCCAGTGGAGAGGTGTCCGAGAGGCTGAAGGAGCACGACTGGAAATCGTGTGTGCGCTAATCACGCACCCAGGGTTCAAATCCCTGCCTCTCCGCCATTTTCTCACTGAATTTTTCACTCTTTTTCTTCATGCCAACGTATTCGAGGCATCTGCCGTACCATCTGCGTACCCCTATCATGTACTAATGATTAGTGGTAGAATAATAATCTGACAGAAAAGTATCGTGTCTTGTCAGCACAGAAAACTCATTAACGGTCTTTTTGCAGTGATTCCAGCACCACAATAGTGCGGCTGAACGCCTGAGGGGGTATAGTATTAAGAAGACTGATCTGCTGTCTGCTTTCCGTGTTGCAGTGCTTTATGCCCTGTTCGGGTTTCTGTGGATACTGGTTTCAGACAGGATACTGGCTGCAATCGTAGCCGATGTCCATACCATAACGGAAATTCAGACATATAAGGGGTGGGCGTTTGTCTTTGCCAGCGCACTTCTGCTGTACCTTGCCGTGTTCAGGGAACTCAGGATACGGGAGCAGGCTGAGTTTGAGCTGAAACAGTCCGAGGAAAAATACCGCATACTGATCGAAACAGCCAATGATGCCATTATAACGGCTGATGCCATGACTGGGATCGTCCTTGATGCAAACAAAAAGGCAGAAGAGATGACAGGGATTCCTGCGGATGAGATAAAGGGCAAGCACCAGTCCCGGCTCCATCCGCCTGAGGAGGCTGAGCGTTACCAAAGCCTCTTCAGCGAGCATGTCAAACGGGGAAAGGTAATTTCAGAAGAGCTCTATCTCTGCCACCGGGACGGGAGCAGGATCCCCGTCGAAGTGAGTGCAAATACCCTGGAACTTGGCGGCAGAAAGATCATTCAGGGAATTTTCAGGGATATTTCCTTTC
>JBBIUL010000251.1:0-3188 GCA_037440265.1 Nitrospira sp.
TGACATCAAGCTTGGTCCCGGCGGCATAGAAGAGATTGAGTTCATGATACAGTATCTGCAGCTCAAAAACTGCCGCAAGCATAACAAACTGCTGGTTCAGGGCACTCTGAATGCCATACAAAGACTGAAACAGTCGGGCATAGTAACTGCTGCTGATGCAGCAACATTACGTCAGAACTACATTTTTTTCAGAACTTTGGAGAGTTTCCTCAGGCTGAGCGGTGAAAAAACTCTAAAACATGAAGGAAATGTCATTAAGAACGCAGCTGCATTTATGGGATTTGAAGACAAACCTGCCTGCCGAACAGGCAGGGACGAATTTGTCGAACATCTTGTAGCCGCACGGGAATCTTCAGCCAGACTAAGCGAAAAGTACTTTACGCTTTTCTAGTCCTGTACAACTCCATAACTTCCTCCCGTGTGACGACCGCTTCAACCTGAAACCCTGCAGCAGCTATGTTTTCCCTTCCGCCCTCCTGCCGGTCAACAAGTGCTATTACCCTGACAATTTCGAGCCCTGCTTCTTTTGCCCTGTTGATGGCCTCAATCGTCGACTTGCCGGTGGTAATCACATCATCCACAATAACCACCTTGTCCCCAGCGGCTACATTGCCTTCGATCCACTGCATTGTCCCATGCATTTTTGCCGTCTTCCTTACAACAAAGGCTTCAACAGGAGAGCCCTTCAGATAGGATGTATATGCCACTGCATCGGCAATAGGGTCTGCCCCAAGGGTCAGCCCCCCGATTCCTCTGGCTCCTGAATCCCTTATGAGATCGAATATCATATTCCCGATCAGGTGCATGCCTTCGGGGTGCAGAGTAACTGCCTTGCAGTTGAAATAGTAATTGCTCATAGTACCCGATACGAGCCTGAAAACAGGTTCCTCGCTGTACCTGAATGCCTTGGTAAAGATAAGTTCAACCAGCCTTTTTTTCATTTCTTTATAGTTCATCAAGCCTTGTGTCCTCTTCCTCAGTTTTTGATCAGTTATTATAATCAATATCTGTCTTTGAAGCTACATCATCCCTCCGGTTGCTGTAACTGAGCTCCGCGGGTTGACAGACAGTACCATGCGTGATAGATTGATATTAGATCTTGCTGGGGAATATTTCCAATCCGGATAAATCCACGAAGTCACAAACAGAAAAAGGAGGTGTTGAATGTTGTATAAGAAACACAGCGCATACAGTTCTATGGTTGCGCTCTTCCTGGTGGCAGCACTTGTATTCCTGGGTTCGTGTGTTCAGAGGAAGGTAACATCACTCCCGACTCCGGAACTGAAGAAGCATGACCGTCTCGTCCTTAACCTCAGCTTTGATGCTGACAAGGCAACGCTGAAAGATACTGATTATGAAAAACTGAACGCTGCCATTGACTTCATCAAGAAATTCAAGGGCTCGAACATAACCGTCGAAGGACACACTGACAATGCCGGTTCCAGGGAGTACAACCATGACCTCTCACACAAGAGAGCAGAGGCCGTCAAACGGTATCTCAGCGTTCACGGTGGCATCCCGGAAGCCAAAATCAAGACCATCGGCTACGGAGAATCCCGGCCGGTTGCACCGAACGATACCGAACTCGGGAGGGAAAAAAACAGGCGTGTTGAACTTCTCATCACACCGGATTAAACAGCAGCATTAAGGCAGAGATCTGAAAGATCTCTGCCTTAAACCATGAGACTTCTCTCCAATAAATTGACTCTTCATAGCAAAATCTTTTAAACTTACTTGTTCCGATTACAAGCGCTTCCTTCCGGCTGACCGCCCCTTACTCTACGTTCGAGGGAATGTGCAGACAATGTGAGGTTTTCTATGGACAACAACGTCAATAATATTTCTTCTCATGCGCAGCAATCCGATGACTCTCCTCCACAGGCAGAAAGTTTCGCATCGCTGCTCGAACAGTCAGGCGGAATCCCTGAAAGACTTCAACCCGGCCAGAAGGTCAATGCAAAGATCGTAAGCATTTCAGGCGACTTCGTATATATCGATCTCGGGGGGAAAAGTGAAGGCATTATAAACCTCGATGAATTTCGGAGCAACGATGGTCCTCTGCAGATAAAAGAAGGCGACGAAATCGAGGCATTTTTTGTAACCGTCCAGGACGGCGCAAGAAGGCTGACCACTCGTATCCATGGATATTCTGCGGTCAGTCTTAAGGCAATCCGGGATGCCAAAGAAGCGGGTCTGCCGGTAAACGGCATTGTCAGACGTGAAATAAAGGGCGGGTTCGAAGTGCTCTCCGGCGAAGTAAGGTGTTTCTGCCCGTTCTCACAGATAGATATCAGAGCAAGCCGGGAACCAGAACGTTACCTCGGTCATTCCTTCCCGTTCATGGTCCTGGAGTTCGAAGAGGATGGCCGCAACATCATCCTCTCAAGACGGTTCCTGCTTGAACAGGAAAAAGAAGCAAAGATAGAAAGGCTCAGACAGTCTCTCGAGGTCGACATGACAGTCACCGCAAAAGTTACTTCGATACAGCGGTTCGGCGCATTTGTTGATCTTGGAGGCATTGAAGGACTGATTCCGGCAAGTGAAATCTCCTGGTCAAAGACAGAAAACCCGGGAGATGTATTGTCAGCCGGAAAGGAGGTTACCGCAAAGATTGTTTCTCTTGACTGGGAGAATAACAGGTTTTCACTCAGCATAAAGGCACTGCTCCCTGATCCCTGGGAATCAGCAGCCGAAAAATATCCTGCCGGAAGCCGGGTAAACGGCTCGGTCGTCCGCCTTATGCCGTTCGGTGCTTTCGTAGCCATTGAACGGGGCATTGACGGCCTGGTGCATATCTCAAACCTCGGGACTGGAAGACGCATCAATCACCCGAAGGAAGTTGTAGAAGTCGGACAGCAGGTAGAAGCATATGTTTTATCGGTTGATGTACCGCAGAGAAAAATTTCTCTTTCACTGCAGCCGAAGACAGAACCGAAAAAAATTGTCCTCCCGCAGGTGGGAGAACTCTTTGAAGGAGTGGTTGACAAGGTCATGCCGTTCGGCGTTTTCATTAAAAACAGCAGCGGGCTTACCGGACTGATCCCGAATGCTGAAATGGCTACCCCGGCAGGCAGTGACCACAGGCGCACATTTCCTGCAGGCACTGAAATAAAGGCGATTGTGACTGAGACTGATCCTGAAAAAGCCAGGGTGCGCCTCAGCCGCAAGGCCTTGATGGAAAAAGAGGT
>JBBIUL010000252.1:0-3187 GCA_037440265.1 Nitrospira sp.
GTGACATGCTGTCCGGCGAATAGGCAACATAAATTTCCCTGCCCATTGAGGAGAGCTTTAAGCCCCCTATTTCCCAGTTGCCCAGATGGGTTGTAAGGAGGATTATCCCCTTATTCTGCGCAAGGGCACGCTCAAGGTTTTCTATCCCTGTTATGCGTATGCTGTATTCCTGTATCCTCGCGGGGTCATGGCTCAGATGAAAAAGGTCTATGAGATAATATGAATAGTTCATGAATACCAGAAAAGCCATCCATGCATATGCCAACCCTGACAGGCCGGGACTGATTATGGAAAGGTTTCTGCGGATCGCGAGGTAATTTCTGAAATTGAGGCCGATAAAGATAACAACAAAAAAAACACCAGCAATCCTCAGGAACCGTACCGGAAGATACTTTGTCGCGGACTGGAACCATTTGACCAACAGTCTGAAAGGCAAGGCATGCTGCATCTTCCTGAACCGGCTTTCAGCCTCTGCCCCGACTCCGGGTCCTGACCTTTTTTTTTCCTGATTGTTCACAAGGCATATTATAAAATTTTGCATCATGGTCCGTCATTAATCACCGGACCTGTGTTCAACATGCATCATCCTACCGAGGGTCCGAGAAACAGAATGCTCGGACAGCAAACAAGCCACCGAATGACAAAAGCGGAAAGGTTAATTTATAATACGTAAAATTCAAAACAGAAAGTAAATGCACGCATAATAATGAGTTCACGAAAAAAGATCAGGCATCCCAGACCCGGATGGGATGAGTACTTCATCAATATAGCGAAGGCTGTATCTGCACGCGCAACCTGCCTCAGGAGAAAATACGGTGCGGTGATTACAAAAGACCATGTCATCGTCAGCACCGGCTATAACGGTGCACCTTCCGGGATGAAAGACTGCCTCGATGTCGGCAAATGTACAAGGAAAGAACTGCAGATACCCCACGGCGAACGATATGAACTCTGCCACAGTGTTCACGCAGAGGCCAATGCCATCATCAGGGCCTCTGTAGAAGAACTCAAAGGATCCACTATCTATATCTCAGGCGCTGATACCGGCTCAGGCGAATGCCATTCAGAGCCCTGTATGATGTGCAAGAGGATGATTCTGAACGCAAAGATAAAAAAAGTGGTCTTTTCGGACGGTAACTCCAGACATCATGTCATCTATCCAAAGGAATGGCTTAAGAAGCGGGTTTAAATCTCAGGGTTGTACAGAAAATTTCCAGCTGAAGGACATAAACACATGAAAAATATCATTGTCACAGGATGTGCTGGTTTTATAGGATCAAAGGTCGCAGAACAGCTGCTGGCAGATGGAAAGACGGTAATCGGGATCGACAACATCAATGACTACTATGATACCAGCCTCAAGGACTGGCGTCTCAGCATTCTTGGCAAAAACAGCAATTTCTCTTTTGTGAAGGCGGATATTGCTGATTTTGTATCAGTCAAACAGATTTTCTCCGATCACAGGATAGACGCTGTCATCAACCTCGCTGCGCGAGCAGGCGTGAGGGCCTCTGTTCTTGACCCATGGGTCTACCTCGACACAAATGTCAAGGGAACCCTGAACCTGCTTGAGTGCTGCAAGGACTTTAATACAAAGAAATTCGTCCTTGCCTCAACCTCCAGCCTCTACGGCCTCAACAAGATGCCGTTTAAGGAAGACACCTTCACCGATTCCCCGTTTGCACCGTACTCTGCCACCAAAAAAGGCGCAGAGGTGCTCTGTTACAGCTATCATTACCTTTACGGGATAGATATAAGCATCCCCCGTTACTTCACCGTATACGGCCCGGCTGGCAGACCCGACATGAGCATCTTCATATTCATAAAGAACATCGACAATGACCTGCCGATACCTGTTTTCGGTGACGGGAAGCAGCAGCGTGATTTTTCATACATTGACGACATTGCTGACGGAACCATACGCTGTCTGCAGGACTTTGGCTATGAGATATTCAATCTCGGGAACGACCACCCCGTGGAACTGATGTATGTCATTAACATGATTGAAGAGGAACTCGGGAAAAAGGCGGTTATGAACTTCTCTCCACGGCATCCTGCCGATGTTGTTGCCACATGGGCAAACATCGACAAGTCAAGGGAACGGCTCAGATGGGAGCCGAAGACTTCGATCGAGGAGGGGATAAAGAAAACCGTGAACTGGTACAAGGAAAACAGGGAGTTCGTCAACAGACTCAAAAGCCCGTAACAGACAAAAAGGCAGGACATTCAGGGGAACAACTATGCCTGCCGGTTCAATTCTTCAATTTTGCTTATCGTATTCAGCAGCGCTTCAAGTCTGACTCTCGTATCATCGGACATATCAATGAACTCAATCCCTATCTGAAACGAGCCGGCCGGCCCTTCAGTCCTGAAACACCGCACGATTTTGCCGACAACCTCTACCGGTTCAATTCTTGAGGAAAATATCTGCATGGGGAACCGTGCCCCCGGAGCAATCCCTGGTCTTCCAATGACAAGCATTCCGTTGCTGCTGAGATCTTTAACCTTGTATGTTTCTTCAAAGTTTAATATGTCCTTGCCGGGATTGTTAACGACAACCCGCATGCTCAGCCTCGAGCCGCTCAGCCTGCTCAGACTTTCAATGGAATAGTCCTTCCGGGTATAGTCCCTTACAAAGCTGACAAGTTCTTTGATCATCTCATCCGTAAGATCAAGAAATTTAAATCCGACTGCATAGACCGGTTTTTTGTCGCTGCCGGGATCAGGCCTCGAATGCCTCAATGATGACCGCACAACGATCCCCTGAACCGTCAGCGTCTTTTCCTTTCCGCGGAGATTGAGGGTATACTGACTGCCGGGTTCGAGTTTCTTGTCAATGTCAAAAGCTGCCCCGTAAACACTGACATCATTGATACTGACCTTCTTGGCAAAAACAACATTGCTTTTTATGTCTACTGCCTCAACAAGAAATCTCTTATGTCTTCGTTTCTCTTCCATCCACACCTGCATCATGGTTCAAATATTCTGCCGACATGTAAAAAAAATGATAGAACAAAAAATCACAATCTTCAATCTTTTTCTATGATAGGGTGTGAGACAGGACCAGTACTTAATACTACAGCGTCTTTTTTTTGTAGACAAACGATATGGACATCGTGTACTATGATCTTCAACAAGGCGCGTGAAAGAGTGCCGAAGTCCTTTGTGGAAAGCGACAAGCACTTTC
>JBBIUL010000253.1:0-3179 GCA_037440265.1 Nitrospira sp.
GTGAGTTTTTTGCCGGTCAGCACCTGCTTTGTTGATTCGGGTCTTTTCCTGAGTGTCTTAAGCTCCTGGCGTATGGTTGCCTCAAGAATCCCTGTCTTGTCAGATAATTCGACGAGCATTTCATCAGCGAGGAGGAGGTCTTTTACCTCAGCAATTATGGTGAGTGCCTCCCTTGCCGTATCGATTTTCCCGTTTTTTGAAACCGTGAGCAGAAAATCTATCATTGATTTTGACTGCGTGATCAGGCTGCTGAAAGGAGGGCTTCCGTTTTTTCTCAGATAGCTGTCAGGGTCTTCTTTGTCAGGCAGCAGCAAGATCCTTGCCTTGAAATCATTCTGGCAGATAAGTTTCAGTGCACGTTTGGCTGCAGCGATCCCTGCCTGGTCTGCGTCAAACACAATAACAGCTTTTTTGGTCAGGGTCCTCAGTCTGTTGATATGCCCGGCGGTGAGAGAGGTCCCGAGAGGTGCGACAGCATGTCTGAAACCATACTGATGGCAGATAATGACGTCCATATACCCTTCAACAATCAGCACGAGATCATTTTTTACGATCTCTTCCTTGGCCTCATGCAGTCCGAAAAGGGTTTCGGATTTTTTGAAAAGGGCAGTTTCCGGAGAGTTGAGATATTTTGGCATGGCAGTGCCAAAGGCCCTTCCGCCGAAAGCAGTAACATTGCCGCTGATACCTGTTATCGGAAACATGAGTCTTTCACGGAACATATCATAGGGACCCCTTTCTCCGGCTACTGCCAGCCCAGCCTCCTGTATGATTGCATCGGTATAGCCGGCATGCCTCAGATGTTTCAGGAGGTTGTGCCACCCGGCAGGGGCATAGCCCAGTCTGAAGAGGCTAACAGAATCGTTGCTCAATCCCCTTTGCCGGATATAGTTTTTGGCATCCACAGAATTTCCCAGGCATTTAATAAAATAGTTCATGGCTTCCTGAACCGCATTTCTTATCTGTTCATTCTTTTCGAGCGTTTTTTTGTCGGTCTTTTTATAGGTAATGGTGATGCCGGCCCTTTTTGCAAGAAGATTTACTGATTCATGAAATGAGAGATTGTCATGTTTCGAGACAAAAGTGATAATGTCGCCCCCCGTGCCGCATCCAAAACAGTGGAATATCTGCTTGGCCTGATTGACGGTAAATGACGGTGTTTTTTCTGAATGAAACGGACAAAGCCCTTTCCAGTTCTGACCTGCTTTTTTTAGCTGAACATACCCGGATATGAAGTCAACAATATCAACCCTTGACTTAATATCTTCAAGAACAGTGTCAGGTTTCATTCATCCCCCGCAGAAAATTATACTATTTTACATAAAAAATAAGTGATTTGTGAACAGTATTCATCTTCATCATTTCCATCAGTCGGGTAAGGCCTTTAACGCATATCAGTAATCATCGTGAAAGCAGCTTACTTAGGTGACAGGTGTGTTTTGCTGAAAAGGGAAAAAATATTAAAAAACAGTCAGTCCGGTTTCTTATGTCAGGCCTGCTTACCGGACAGGCAGGCAGTTCTCTTTATCCTTTTAAACCCGGAGCATTCAATGATATGTACTGCAGAGTCTTGCAGAACTTTGTCGAGGAGCAGGTTCAGGCCAAGATTGTCGCTCGCAATATGACCCGCAATCACAACATTCATGTGGTTTTTCTCAGCCTCTTTTCTGTGGTCTTCACTTAAATGCATGGCTACAATGGTGTTTATCCCTGATGCAGTGAGACTCTGGAATATTTCTTTAGACCCTTCAGTACCGCCGGTCATATCAACGAAAATCCTGCCTGCCTTCCTGTCTTTTGATCCCAGCAGGATTTTGGGGCCTGAGCTGTTGATGGATGCTGTTTTATATTCGGGTATATTCTTGAGCCGGTCAATGACTTCCGAAAGGGTATTCGGCCTGTCCTCATCAAAGAGCTTCTGGAGGTGTGATGCGACCATGTTGTCAGCAGGCGTGTGCATGCAGATAAAGGGGATGCCAAGCAGCCGGGCAGCATCAACAGCCCTTGTATGGTTTGCCGGCATGAGTCTTCTTTCGACTTCCTTGACCCTGCTTTCCATGAGGCCTTCTGCAATATTTATCGGTACGCCTAACTTGCTCAGGATGTCTGATTGCATGTGCATTACGGAATAAAGATTGGCAAAAGCTGTCCCCTCTGGATGATGTGCCATAATCAGGTCTATTTTTTTCCCTTTGTCGGTGAGTCTGTCGGCAAGGAGAACTTCTCCGACTTCTATGTCAACGCCGACAAGGATTGTCTGGATCTCCTCTTCGCCGGTCCCATGCAGGATCCGTGAATCGGCATAGGGGTTTTTCAGGGACTCCCCGTCAAAGACTTCTTTGTCGGCCTCTTTCAGTTCGCCGTATTCTTTTGCCCTGCGGGAGAGCTCACTGTGAACCGACCCTTCTCCGCGAGGATCATTGCTTATCCCTGCTGCAATCGCTTTTTGGTAGATATCTTTCAGGAGCATTGATGTACTGGAATTAAGAATGGAGTAGTTCCCTGACCCGGGTGTTTACCCATTTGCCGTCTGCAAGGCCCTTTATACGGGGCATGAGAATTTTCATTACCTTTCCCATATCGGCTTCATTTTTTGCAGAAGATTCCTTTATTGCCTGAAGAATAAGGGACTCAACCTCTTCAGCAGAAAGCTGCTGAGGCATGTATGCCTGAAGTATGAGGAGTTCCTGTCTCTCCTGTTCAGCCATGTCCTCTCTGCCGGCGTTAGAAAACTGCTCTATCGATTCCCTGCGCTGCTTTGCAAGAGTTGAGAAGACGGCAAGAATATCCTCGTCGGAAAGCGGCTGCCCTTTTTCTATCTGCCGGTTCTTGGCTGCGGCCTTTACGAGCCTCAAGGCGGAAAGCCTGAGCCGGTCTGACTCCTTCATCGCCTTTTTCAGGTCTTCGTCGAGTTTGTGCAGCAACGACATCTTACTTTACGCTGAACCTGACTCTTTTCATGGCTTTTTTGCGGGCTGCTATAGCTTTCTTCTTCTTTTTTACGCTTGGTTTGTCGTAATGCTCTCTCTTCTTTATTTCAGAAAGAATACCTTCTTTTTCGCACTGTTTTTTGAACCTTTTGAGGGCATTCTCAAACGAATCGCTTTCACGCACTCTTACCGAGGGCATCCACCTATCACTCCTCCCTGTTTAAAAAATAGAAACAATTTTACCAATTT
>JBBIUL010000254.1:0-3161 GCA_037440265.1 Nitrospira sp.
GGGGCTCCGGTGAGAATCCTGATGACGCGGACTCTTTTCAAGAAGGCCGGTGAGGACAGCGTTATCCTGAAAGTTGAATACAAGAATACCGGGAAATCCCCCGTTATTCTCTCTTATGCTTTGGGGGATGAGCCATGGATCGGCAATTTCGGGGAGTTCTCATCAGGAGATGTCGGCTGGGCGCCGGGACGGATAATAGAACGCGAAGGGTATGTTCTGCCGACAAAAGACAGGGCAGCTGGATTTGTTGACATCGGCAACAGCAGGGAAAAAGGAAGGGGGCAGTTTACCGGTTATGCAAATTTCATCGAATGGTCGCCGAACCCTCCCGATGTAGTCTTTTTTTCAGACAACTTTGCAAAAATCGAAGAAGGAAAACCTCTTGACAGCCCTGATAACAGAATCATTAATCTCCTGTGGCTCAATCAGTTGCTCAGCCCGGGGGAGTCAATGTCGTATACGGTCACAATTGGCATGGCAACCCCTTCAGTCGCAGGGAGCGGCACAAAAATACTGCCATGATGCACAGGGCCTCAAAACAGTGTATTCCCCTTGCCGGTAAACCATTAAATTAAGTAATATACACAATGGCTTATCTGGAATCGATATTCATCTGGATTGCGATTGGGATCTATGGCACAACAACCGCTCTTTTTCTCTATGCCTTTATTTTCAAAAATGAAAAGATTCTCAGCCGTATCAATTATTTTGTCAGCGCGGCTTTTCTTGTACATACAGCAGCTATACTGGCGAGATGGCATGCTGTCGGCAATCTCCCTGTTGCAGGAGACTATGAGAATGCCCTTGGAGGGGTATGGGTTATCATGGTTTTTTATCTTTACGTGTCTTTTCGTTATAAGTCCCTGAAGGCTATTGGGGTTGGTATACTCCCGTTTTCACTCCTGCTCCTTGGGTATGGTGTCATGAACATTCCCCCCCTTGCCCCTATGCCTGCTTCGGTAAAATCTTTCTGGCTGTATATTCATGTCCTCTTTGCCTGGCTTGCCTTCGGCGCCTATACCATTAATTTCGGATTCGGGATCATATATCTCCTGAAGGAAAAGAATCCCGAAAAGGATTTTTATGCCAAGTTTCCCGCCCTTGAAAGGATCGACGAACTTATGTTCCGCTACCTCATTTTCGGCTTTATCACCGATGCCGTAATGATAGCGTCAGGCGCTATCTGGGCCAAGGATCTTTGGGGGCATTACTGGAGCTGGGACCCTGTCGAGACATGGTCTCTTATTACATGGCTTATTTACGGACTCGCAATTCATCTGAGGCTTACTCTGGGATGGAAAGGAAGAAAAATGGCCTGGCTCATGATTATTGCACTCATCGGCATGGTCATCGCCTTTTTCGGGATAAACATGATGGTCAAAACGAGTCTCCATATCTTCGACGCATGGCAGCAGATGTGACATGACAGGGTATGGTTAAGCGGGCTTTTCTCACTACCATCGCATTGTCTTTCCTTTACCTGGGCACAGGCTTCATGTTTGAACCGGCGGTATTTTATAAGCAGACAAAGGAAGCGGCGACAAACAGAGAGCGCGAAGACGGGGCAATAAAGAATGCCATAATTTTATACAACAAGATTTTTACTGATCTCTATGTGAGCAATGGCCGTGTTCTTCGCCTCAATGATTTCCCGGCCTCAAAAATGTTACGGCACGAACTGTTCCGTGACCTCGATTTCCTGAGGAGCAGGGGGCTGCTGCTTGTCTATGATAATGCTGACATTGTCTTTGCTGAAATAAAGAGGCCTAGCTCGTTTACTGCTGAGGTAAGGACTTTTGAAGAATGGAACTATCTGTACCGCGACATACAGACCCGTGAAAACAGGTCTGCGGTCAAAGGACTGGGGCAGGGATTTGAATACCTTATGAGAAAACAGGAGGGGGAGTGGATTGTTGCCGATGTCAGGCTTGCCGACGTCAAACCCCCTGAGAAAAAAAATGAGTTTCTTTACTAAGGTAACTGTTTTTTTTGGATCATATATGTTTTCCGGTGCTGTTCTTTCGGCGCTGCTTATTAACGTATCAGTTCTGGTTATGATTTTCGGGCTCAGGTTCAGTGAAGTGCTGTCACTGATCCCCACAATGGCCTTTGTCCTGCTTATCCTTGTTTCAAGGGCGTGTGGTCTCTGCTACGAGATTATCCGCAGGGACATGAGGGCGGTTATTTCCTCAGGGGTCCTGATAATTATTCTGGGTTTGTTAGTCAACAATCTCTACGGTTTTGAGGGAACTGCAGCAGCCGCTGAAGGAGAAAAGCTCGCTGAATATAACGAGATGAAAAAAGGTGCTATATCAAAACCATTTGTGCCTGATATATTGATTTCAGAAATCCCCGGAGATCCGTTTAATCCACGGGAAATAAAAGAGTTAACAGTGCTGAATGCAAAGAACGAAGCAGTTATACTGTTTCCTGGGAAGTCCGTTTCCTGGCCTGTGGCGGATGTTCCTTTACAATTTCTATCTGCTGTAAAGGTAGAACTTTCGGGGATCTGGCCTGCTCCAAGGTTTCTGATCAGGGATGGAAAAGGCGGTGAACTCCATTCTGCATATGTGAAACTCAGGATAGCAGAGGACGGAAGCGAGGATTATTTCCGGTCCCCTTCGCTTGTCCACCGCTTCTATGTGGGGTTAACCGGAGACGGAGAAAAACCCTTGCGGGTCAAGGCTGCGCGGGGAAAACTGATGATCAAGAGTGCTGACCTTGAACTCGGCGAGGAAATGGTATTCGAAAATTTGAGCATTTCTTTCCCTGAAATCACGAACTGGGCAATAGTAAAGGTGAAATATTATCCCGGGAGCAGGGTGATTTCAGCAGGGGTTTTAGTGATGCTGACAGGGATTGTCTTGCTTTTGTCGGTACGGAGAAAGGCATAACCGGAAACTTGAATGCTTAATTTGCTGAAAACACTAAAGTCGCTCAAATTTACCATTGTCCTGGTGCTCTGCCTGACCGCTGTATTTTTGCTTGCTCAGGTTGTTCCGCAGAAGGATCTGCTCGGAGGCAAGATTTATGCGCAATGGAAGCAGAACAGGCCTGTGCTTGTGGCTGCGCTGGAATCAATCAAACTTACTGACATTTACAAGTCGCCTGTTACCCTATTTTTATGGGCACTGTTTTTCCTGAATCTTGTTTTCATTATG
>JBBIUL010000255.1:0-3108 GCA_037440265.1 Nitrospira sp.
TAAGAGGGATTGCATTGAATGTGTTTGAAATAATCGGGTATCCGCTGTTTCTCATTGCTGCCGCTGAAATCTTCTTGGGCATACTGCTCCTCAGAAAAAACCCCCGAAACAGCAACGTAAACAAATCTTTTGCTGCCCTCTCTTTTTTTTCAGCCGGTTATGCACTGTTTGCAGGCATTGTGTATGTGCGCGCCTCAATAGGACTCGATTACGATATATTTTACCGTGCCTGCTGGATAGGCTGGTTTAATATCCCGTCAGGGTTCCAGGCTGTTTATTTCATGCGGGATGAAAAGAGCCGGACTGCTCGCGCTGCAGGGTTTGTGCTGTACCCTGTCTGGATTATTATTCTCACGCTGACACTGTTTACGAATTATATTGAGCAGGGTGCTGCTTCTCTTATCCCTTTTGTCGACAGGACCGGACCCTTTGAAAACCCCGCCAGACTCTTCGGTGCGGTTTCCATCATATGGCTGATGTATGAGTTCTACAAGCTGAGAAAACAGAGCACCGGCATAAAAAAGGTGCAGGTCAACTATTTTATTATCGGGATGCTGATATTCGCCGGCGGCGCAGCGCCGGCAACCGGTTTCTTTCAATTATTCGGAGGATTCGGGCTTGACCCTGCGTTGGGTTCTTATTTCGGGCTCCCCTGGGTGATCCTTACTTTTTATGCAATCACCCGCTACAGGCTTTTTGAAATGCAGTTTATCATTTCACGTACGCTTGGCTTTGCTGCATTATCAATGACTGCTGTTGTCATACAGCTTTTGTCGTTTAAGCTTCTGGAGCCGGTGATCGGTTCTCCGTTGACCATCGTGCTGTCGCTTGCCCTGATAGGTTTTGTTTTTTTCAGAACGCCTTTCCAGGAAAGGCTCCAGGAAAGCATTAATGGTGTTGTGCTTAAAGGAAGATATGACTATCAGAAGATCGTAAAGGAATCAACCAGGGCGATGATCAGCATCCTTGACCTTGAGGAGCTTCTGAATTACATAGTCGATGTCATAAGAAAAAATCTGAAGGTCGATAAGGTCTGCCTTTTTCTGGAGAGCGGTCAAGGCTATTATCACATAAAATGTTCGGCGGGATTGGACAGGGAGAAGGTGTTGGACTTCAGGATAGAAAACGGCGTCATCAACTGGGTGAGGCAGACCGGAGAGGTTTTTATTAAAGAAGAGCAGAAGATGATGCTCACTGACGAGAAATTCAGCTCGCTCTATAAGGAGATTTCAGTGTTAGGCGCTGAACTGACCGTCCCCCTCTTTTACAAGGGCCACCTGAAGGGGGTATTGACAATCAGCCAGAAGGGGAATAAAGAGCCGTACCTGCAGAGTGACATCGATCTCCTTGAAACAATGGCAAACCAGGCTGCGGTAGCAATCGAGAACGCAAGGCTTTATGAAGAAGCCGTCACCGACGGCCTGACAAATCTTTACCATCAGAAGTATTTTAAAGCGAGGCTCAGGGAGGAGGTAGAACGCACAAAGAGATACAAACATCCCCTCAGCCTGATGATGATCGATGTTGATCATTTCAAGGGCATAAATGACAGGTACGGACACCTAACCGGAGACCATATGCTGAAACAGATTGCGGAAGTGCTCCACGGCAGTTTCAGGATATGCGATATCGTGGCACGATACGGCGGGGAGGAATTTGCCGTGCTCCTCCCTTACACGTATGGAGAAAATGCCGTTAAAGTAGCCGAGCGTCTGCGGAGGGAGATAGAGTCACGAGATTTCGGAGACGGGATAGGGACTACCGTAAGCATCGGGATAGGGTTTTTTCATGAGAAGGATTTCGAACTCGATGATCAGGATCTGATTCAGCGCGCTGACCGAGCACTCTACCGGGCAAAAAATTCCGGCAGGAACAGAGTGGAGCTGTATTAAGCCTGCCTGCCGGAAGGCAGGAATGAATTATTTTTTATACCTCGAAGATGATCGGCATGATCATCGGCTTTCTGTCCATGGTGTTCCTCAGGTATTTTTTCAGGACGCTCCTGATCTTTGCCTGCAGCAGCGATTTGTCTGAGATGAGTTCGCTTTCAAGGCCTTTTACGGTAATATAGACCAGCTCCTTAACGTCATTGATGATATCCTGTGACGCATCTTCGAATACAAAGCCGCGTGAGATGATATCAGGCCCTGATACGATATTTCCGGTAAGTTTTTCTATTCCGATGACGATCAGCACGATACCGTCATGCGCAAGCCGCCTGCGGTCCCTGAGCACAATGTCCTGGACGTCTCCGACGCCCTTGCCGTCAACATAGATGCGGCCCGAAGTAACCTTTCCGTTTTTGTGAGCATACTCCCCGGATATTTCAAGTACGTCTCCGTTTTCGAGGTTGAAGATGTTTTCCAATGGGATTCCGGTTTTTTCGGCAAGGGTCGCATGATAGACCTTGTGCCGGTATTCGCCGTGGACCGGCATGAAATACCGCGGCTTGACAAGGTTGAGCATGAGTTTGAGCTCTTCTTTTGACGCATGCCCCGAGACATGGATTTCCGAGACTTTTTCATAGATGACCTTTGCGCCCTGGCGGAAGAGGTGGTTGATGATCCTTCCGATCGAGGTCTCGTTGCCGGGTATCATCTTGGCGGAAAGGATCACAATATCACCGTCTTTGATCTGTATGTTCTTGTGTTCTTTGGTGGCGATCCTCGAGAGCACGCTCATCGGTTCTCCCTGGCTTCCGGTAGTAATAATAACAACCTCTTCATCCCTTAGGTTCTTCAGGTCTTCAAGCTTGAGCCAGGTATTCTGCGGTATCCTGAGATAACCGAGGTCAAGCGCTATTCTTGCGTTAGACACAATGCTCTTGCCCGAGAGGATGACCTTTCTGCCGAACATTGAGGCAACATCGATGACCTGCTGTATACGGTGGATGTTCGAAGCGAATGTTGCGATGATGATCCTTCCCTTTGCATCAGAAAAGATGTCCTCAAATGAACGCCGTACTTCCTTCTCGGAGTACGTAAACCCTCCTTTTTCAGCATTTGTGCTGTCGGATAAAAGGAGCAGGGTGCCGTTTTCGCCGTATTCTGAGAATTTATGAAAGTCCATTAATTGACCGTCTACGGGTGTTGGGTCGAGCTTGAAGTC
>JBBIUL010000256.1:0-3096 GCA_037440265.1 Nitrospira sp.
CATGCCAGCATTATAACAACCATAAGTGTCATTGAGCAATAGCCCATAGGGGACGAGTCAGGGCACATTGGTCAAAATAGGGATAGAGGCCATTATATTGGCAGGAAGCTGTCCCTTTTTTCAGAATGCATTGAATCCACAGAATACTTGAATACACTTCAAGCATAGATTTTCCTGCCTTTAATCTCTAAAAAAACCCACATTTTCTGCTGAATTTCTCACAATCACATTGCATGATATTCCATACAAACAAATCTGCTTGAATTTATGTATTAAATTTCATATATCTTCATTTGAGCTCTTCATGTATGCATGAAAAAACAGACAACAAACAGGAATCCTGGTTACACTGGTAACAACTATTTTCTTTAAAATCAGATTGTTACATTTAAATCAATATTTGGCACATTGATTGCTTGATATTGTCAATGCTCCTGAAAGGTGCCTGATAGATACCATTGAACAGACCCGAATTAACCATGCGCCACATTTTGGACCTGTCTCTCTTAACGAGAAGGGTTCGCTTTATATTTCTTTTAATCGGGATCATATACCTCCAGGGATGCACTGTAAGGCATATCGTTTCAAAGCCTCTTGAAGAACATATCAAACAAAATGAGTTCTCAGTTGCAAAAGGAGACGATGTTATTGGCCGTCTGGCAATTATCAGACTTCAAAAGGGAGATACCCTGCCAGATATTGCACGGCACTTCGGCCTGGGGATCAATGAAGTAAGTGCAGCAAATCCGGAGGTAGATGTATGGGTGCCCATGGCCGGAGAACGTATCATCCTGCCCCTGAGTTTCATACTGCCGGATGTGCCGAGAAAAGGCATCGTGATCAATCTGGCTGCAATGAGGCTCTTTCAATTTACAGGAAATGGACCTATGACGGTGTCAACCTACCCGGTCGGTGTCGGCACTGAAGAGCGGCCCTCGCCCACAGGCCAGATGCATGTGGAGCGCAAGGCAATCCGGCCGACCTGGCATGTACCTGCCTCAATTGCCGAGGACCACCGGAAGAAAGGAGATCCCCTGCCTGATAAAGTGCTGCCGGGCCCCCTGAATCCCCTTGGAGAATACGCGCTCTATTTAAGCAAGCCGAGTTATCTGATCCACGGCACGAATAAACCGGCCAGCGTTGGCCTCAGGGCAACGAATGGATGCATAAGACTCTATCCTGAAGATGTGGAAAATCTGTTCGAGAACACCCCGGTCAGAACACCGGTGCTCATTGTAAACCAGCCATATCTCGTAGGTCTTCGCGATGGCGTAGTGTATCTTGAAGTCCATGCATCCCCGGAAGACCTGGACACTGATGAATTTGACAAGGCATATGCAAAATTAAAAGCTATTGAAAATAAATCAGGACACAGACTTGACTGGAGCAAGGTCAAGACAGTGTTGGCAGAGGCCAGGGGTATTCCTGTGCCCATATTTGAAATATCGCGAGGGAGTGTAAGAGGTATTGCGGAACCTATAGAACTCAGGCACCCGGGCAGATTATACGGAAGACCGGCAATACCGGAACTCAGAACTGATGCATGGTCTGTCCTTGCGGCTGATACTCTTGATGAGGTTGATGCCGCAAGGCTTGCCGCCATTATCAACCATCAGGGGCCGCAAATCCCGGCACGGGTGTTGTCAAAGAGCGACAGCTACCGTGTAATCGCCGGTCCTTTCGATAATATCAAGGATGCCAAGGATGCACTCAAACGCCTGAAAATCGATCTGGAGATAGAAGGCAAACTGATTGAACCAGTCAGGAAGAGATAATCGGATGAAAGGAGGTGATCAGAAGATGAAAAAGAGTCTTATGTTGATCGTGATGATGCTTGTACTCGCTGTTACTGTAGTGGGTTGCGCAACGAGAGGCGACCTCGAGAAAGTCCAGTCTCAGGAAATGCTGAACCGTGCAAAAGCTGAACAGGCTGCCCAGGATGCACAGGCTGCCAAGGCAGCAGCGGATGCAGCTACAGCAAAAGCAGACGCTGCCGCAGCCCGCGCAGACAATGCCATAAAGATGGCTGAGGAGAGGGCGCAGCTGGCAGAGGAAAAGGCAAAGGTCGCAGAAGAAAAAGCTGCAGTCGCAGAAGAAAAGGCGAAAAAGGCAGATGAGATGTTCCAGAAATCAATGAGAAAGTAAATCAATTTTATGCTGAGTTGCTTCCGTTTTATTTCGCACTCCGAAAGGGAAGTGGCAGGGGACATGCCCCTGTTACTTCCCTGTAGTTTTACGATCATCTCATATATTATTATTGAGCACAAAGGCGCATATGGATAAAAATCAAAACTGGACAGGTCATCATCTTTACTTTTTCTTTGTCTTCCTCGTAATACTGCCATTTCTCATATCCGGATGCAGTCACGTCAATGAGGAGGCCCAGTTCAGGGCAACCCTGAAAGAAGCAAATGACCTTTTCAATCAGGGGAGCTACAAGGCCTCTTTGGGCAAATACGAGCAGATTATCGACAAATATCCCGCTGAGGCAGACAGGGTCTTTTTCGAGATGGGTATTATCCATGCCTATCCCGGGAATGAACAAAAAGATTATCAGAAATCCCTGGAATATTTTCAGAGGCTTATAAGGGATAATCCGGCGAGCAGGTTCCGAAAAGATGGAGAGATGATGATATTTCAGATCAACAATGTCATTCTCAAGGATAAGACGATTGCCGGGCAGCAGGCCCTGATTGATACACTCCGGCAAGAGGGAAAAAGCAGGGAGCATGAGATTGCTGCTCTGAAACAAAAGATTGAAGCTTTTGTACAGGAGATCAGGAACAGGGAGCATGAGATTGCTGCTCTTCAAAAAGAGGTTTTTGCACTACAGAAGGGACCAGCAGACAGGATCCTCATAGAAAAGAAGGAGCGGCGGCTGACGTTGTTCCTGAAAGGAAAACCGCTTAAGACCTACAAGATAGCCCTCGGCGGGGACCCTATCGGGCCAAAGGAAAAACAGGGCGACAACAAAACCCCTGAGGGCACCTACTTTATCGAATCAAGGAACAGGAACAGCAAATATCACCTTTCTCTCCGCATCTCCTATCCAAACGAGAATGATAAGAAAAAGGCAAAAGAACTCGGTGTCTCTCC
>JBBIUL010000257.1:0-3078 GCA_037440265.1 Nitrospira sp.
AAGAAATCCCACGATCGAAGGGATCCTCAGCCGATGGAGGAGAAATACCACGATGGCTGACGTCCCGAAGATAATAACCAGCGTTTTTAGAAATTCAAGTTCCATGGTCAGTATATTGTAGTACAGAACAGCATTTGCTTGCTTGAAATAGTGCCGCTAACAGTGCGTGCATAACAGCATGCCGCACGGTCATTGCCCTGTGTCTTTATTCTCCTTTTTCCTGACCTTCTGAATGCCTTTTAATATCCCTCCGGTAATGCTTTTCGATCTGACTTTCACCCCTACATCGTCGATTCCTTCCATCTCTCTGCCTTTTTCCACAACGATCGATGATGACTTGGCAATGGCAAGTATCTGGCTTGGATAGACGCTCCGGTGCCCGGTCATGAGAAAGCTGATAACACAGGCAACAGCAGCATAGGGGCCGACTCCCGGGCCAAAAAGCTCCACAGCCATAATGCTCGCAGAGATAGGCGTATTTGCCGCCCCTGCCAGCAGGCCTGCCATGCCTATGGCAGAAAAGATAATCGGATCAAAGCCGGGCATCCTTCCGAAAAGATTGCCGGCGGTTGCCCCGACAAAGAAGATCGGAGTTACGATACCGCCGCTTCCACCGAAATTCAGCGTAATGGCGGTAAAAACCATCTTCAAAAAAAAGGCCGTTACAGGAACATCACCGCCCTCCAGTGCAGCTTTTATGGTTTCAAGGCCGAGTCCAAGATAATCCTTTGAGAGGAGCAATGCGAGCAGTACAAGCACGACACCACCGGTAATGCCTTTGTAAGGACTCCAGATGGTTATCCGTTCACTTACCTTTTCAGCATATTTCAATATCTCAATAAAGAGGAAAGAGCAGAGCCCGAAAAACAGGCCGCTCAGGCACACCTTGGCAAAAAAGAAACTGCTGAACACCGGGATGAAGTTCAGCGGCTGATGAAAATAGGTGATGCCGAGTGCAGAAGAGACCTGATGCCCGACGATCCCGGCAACGAATGAAGGGAGCAGGACCTCGTACAGCAGTCCGCCGACAAAAAGCACCTCGACTCCGAAAATAGCACCGGCAATAGGAGTACCGAAAACGGTTGCAAATCCTGCGCTGATCCCGCAGATAACCAGCTTCTTCCGGTCCTTGTCATCAAAACGCAGCAGGTCGGAGAGGCCCGACGCCAGCCCTGCACCGATCTGTGCGCAGGGCCCCTCCTTGCCGGCAGACCCTCCTGACGCTATCGTCATGATCGTTGCAAACAGTTTTACCGGGACAACGAGCGGATTAATTTTGCCCGAACGCTTATGGACGGCCTCTATTACCTTCTCCGTGCCGTGACCTTCAGCTTCAGGGGCAAGATACTTTACGACAAGGGTACTGAGGAACAAGGTGACGGGGAGCAGCAGAAAATAGTATGTGTAGTCCTTTGCGAAGGCAATGGCCAGATCAAGCAGTTTCAAAAAAATCGATGTTGAAATGCCGACGATGATACCAACGCAGGATGCGAGGAACAGCCATTTTATGATGCTGATGAACAGCACCGAGCTTTCGAGGACTTTCTTCTTCACCTAAGGCAGCGCATGATCATTATGCAACCCGGAATGCGGTGCGTCTCTTCCTCCTTACAGATGACTGATGTCGTCTTTCTTCTCCTCTTCGCGCAGCTTCTTTTCAATATATTCCTTTGCGATGTCCCTTCCGCCAAACCCGAATGCAATTGCAAGGGCGAGCACAATCCCACCGAAAATTATCGCAAAGGCGATAATGACCGTCTCCCTCCCGATGCCGAGCTGTTCAAGGGCCATGGTTGCAGCAAGAAGGAAGACCGTTAATTTCACGAATTTGGCAAGGATCCCTGATACTTTCAATCCGGCATTCACAGATGCGATGAGGACTGTCCTGCCGAGGAAATTGCTCAACAGATAGCCCAGCACGATAATGATGAGCGAGACAAATATATTGGGGAGATACAGCACGAACTTCTCGAGCAGGTTTTCTACCGCAGGGGTCTCAAGCGTCCTGAGCGAGATAATGAGAAAGATAATGATGGTAATCCAGCCGACCAGTTTAGAAAGCAGGACTGATACCGAATCCTTAATGCCGCCCTTTGTGAGAAGGTCTGCGGTGCCGGAACGCTCCATGACCTTATCGACGCCTATTGCCCTGAACACCCGCGCCGATATCCCCTTCAGCGCCAGTCCGAGGAAAATACCGATTCCCAGGATGAGCATTGATGCGAGAAAGTTGGGCAGAAACTGCAGGACCTTGTCAAAAAATTTCTCAAACGGTTCGATGATCACTTTTTCGATAATATTCATATTCCCCTGCCTTTCATAATTACCAGTTTACCTTGAGGAAAAACTTCTTGTCCTCGTATATCCTGCACAACCGCTCGATCTTTTCTTCAACATCAGAGGCGTCGCTGCCGGCGGTCTCGATGACAAACGAGGCTGTCCTTCCTATATAGAGAGGCGTGAGCGACTTTAAAAGATGCTCCCGGTTGATCATCTTCTTATGGGCTGCTATGGCAAAACTGTAGATGATCTCCACCCATACCTCTTCAGGGATATGGAACGTATCCTTCTTCATCAGGTCAGCGGTGCCGAGAAAATCGATAATGTCCTTCGAGAGCAGCCCTTTCCAGATGCTCATGAGTTCCTTCACGCCAAGCCTGAATCTCTCTATCATCCTTTCGATATTGACGTTGATAGGCTCAAGGCCAACGGTATACTGAAAACCGAAACTCGGGACCTGGTCTGACCCCTTGATGGTCTTCCAGGTGTCGGCATAGGCTTCCATGAGATCAAACGTTGCTCCTACCACCTGGTACAGCATTGCGCTCAAATCAGCTCCGGGGTCTTTCGCATCATGAATCTTTGCGCCGAGGAACGACTGGCAGACCTTGAAATTATTCGCAATGGCGGTCGTTGTCATCCAGATGTCTATGCCGTATTTGGCAACGTCTGTTTCCCATACGTCTTTGGTCAGATAGAATTTTGCGAGTTTTCCTGAGAAACCGAAGTCGCCGCCGATCGGCTGCCTGACGCGTTTGCCGTACAATGCCCTTGTCATGGGATAGATGATGCTGTTGG
>JBBIUL010000258.1:0-3075 GCA_037440265.1 Nitrospira sp.
TCACCGGATGAATTTATTTGCCCTGTCAGGATTGTCTGTTGGACTTTCATGTGCTTTCCTGGCATTCATAGCCCTCTATTTTGGCAAGACAAAACTCCACAGACAATTACTTTATTTTAATATAGCTGTTGCTGTTTGGGGGGTAGGGTTGATATATGTTGGCATGGCAGATGATCAGACACAAGCTGTGCTTGGCTGGAAATTTGCAAATCTCGGTGGTATTTTGGTTGGGCCGTTATTTTTTCATTTAATTATAATTTTTACAGGAGTCCAGCATAAAAAACTATTATATTTCGCTTACTTGCAGGCAATTTTTTTCCAGCTTATCAATTCAACAACAGGTTTGTTTCATCAAACAAGATATGCCTTTGATATTTATTTTATCGAAATAAATCCGCTCTATTTTTTGAAGCTTTCTATATATTTGTTTTTGGTAATGTTCAGCTATTATGAACTAATCAGGAATCTGCCCAAGACCAAGGGATACAAACGGACCCAAACATTGTATATGATATTTGGGTTTATTTTTGGTTTTGCCGGGTGTACTTCTTCATTTTTACCGATGTTTGGGGTGGACATAGTGTATCCATTCGGCAACTTCGGAATAACATTTTCCATCTTCTTGCTTACCTACGCAGTTGTCCGCCACCGGCTTATGGACATACAGGTTGTCATAAAAAAGAGCGTTGCGTATTCACTTTCGATCGGCCTTCTCACCGCATTGTTTTTTGTTTTTGTCATTGCGGTATCAAACATCTTGTCAGATGCAACCGGGATTTCTTCTGATACAATAGCAATTCTTTCAGCCGTCGGTATCGCCGTTTTTTTCAGTCCTCTGACGAACCGGGTCCAGTCTTTTGTCGAAAAGACTTTTTTTCGGAAGACACTTGAGTACCAGCGGGTACTTCAAGAATCGGTCAAGGCAGTTACTACCATGCTCGACCTGGACGACCTGCTTTACTATATCATCGATGTCATCAGAAAAACGCTGGGTGTTGAGAAGATATGCCTGTTTGTCAGGGATGAAGGAGGACTGTTCCGGATACAGGCAAGCATCGGCATAGGCAAACAGGTGACGGCAACAATCCTGCTCAATAAAGACATTCTTGGGTGGATTGACCGCAACAGAAAGGTGTTTGTAAAAGAAGAGCAGGAACTGTTATTGACTGCAGAGACATTTGCGGATGTTTATCAAGGGCTGAGAGAGACCGGAGCAGAGATTTTAGTCCCGCTGTTTTGCAAGGGCAAACTTAACGGGGTCCTGGCAATGGGGCATAAAGGCAACGGGGAGCAGTTTATGCAGAGCGACATAGAGCTTCTCGAGGCCCTTGCAAACCAGGCTGCTATAGCCCTCGAAAACGCTAAATTATATGAAGAAGCCATCACCGACGGCCTTACCGGGCTTTACCGCAGCAAACATTTCAAGTTCAGACTGCATGAAGAAATCGAGCGGGCCAGAAGATATGGCCACCCGCTCAGTCTTTTGATGATAGATGTGGATTATTTTAAGAATGTAAACGACGAACACGGCCACCTCGCAGGCGACAAAGTGCTGAGGGAGGTTGCGCGGGCGTGGAAAGAGAAGATCAGGGTCGGCGATGTCCTGGCGAGATACGGGGGCGAAGAATTTGCGCTGATATTGCCTGAGACCTCTGTGCCTGATGCATTGAAGATGGCTGAGAACCTTAGAGCCATGACAGAGAGCAAGATAATCGACGGGATCAACATTACCATCAGCATAGGAATCTCTTTTTTTGACGAACTGAGCAGGGACACTGATTACCTCGGGTTAATATACAGCGCTGACCGGGCGCTCTACCAGTCAAAGAATAGGGGGAGAAACAGGATTGAGCTGAGCAAGAACTGAGCGAGGCAACTATACCTCTTCACATGTTCAGCTTTGCAGCCTTGAAGACCTACTGTTCAAAAACACTCACTCCATCGGGAACAGAGGTGTCAAAGTAAGAATCCTTAATCCCGGTGTTTGTTCTTATATCCTTAAGTTCGATTTCGATGGTGTTCGAATTGCCGTCCTGTACCGTGAACGAGCTGATAGGAAAGCCTTCACCGGCCATGGTTATACTTATCGATGATATGATTCCAAGTTGTTTTTTCGGTTTCAGGACAAGTGTATTGCCTTTTCCTGAAATAGTGAATTCTGACTTAATATCGCCAAACCCGCTCAGAAGCGCCACAGGGGTCTGTCCATAGGTTGCCTTGTCGAATCTGCCACTGAAGGCCTGCTTGTCACCTTTTTTGTAAATCAGCACTGTGTCACCGTTAATGGTGATGTCCTGTGCGGTTGTCCCTTTGTATTCCCACTTCATCTTTAACGGTTTTTTTATGAAAAAAGTTCCGCTGTAGACGTATGCCTTGCTGAGTTCTTTAATAACGTTCTTCTGGACAAAAGCCCCCTGCATGTCACTGATGTTTTCATATGCCTTTTGTATCTTCCGGACATTCTCCTCTGCATCAGAGGCATAAGTATATCCTGAACAAAAAACGATTATCCCTGCCAGAAGAGCTATATGAAAAAACATGCTGCGCATTGTATAAATCACCGGTTCCTCCTTATAAAATCCCGCGGCTTGCCGGCGCCCTTTGGGGGGCCGACCAAGCCGTCGTCTTCCATTATTTCCATGATCCGTGCTGCCCTGTTGTATCCTATTTTAAACCTTCTCTGCAGGGAAGAGATGGATATTTCCCCTACTGATTCGGCGAATTCGAGTGCCTTGTCGTACATCTCGTCTTTTTCAGCCGAATCCTCTGCCTCAGAAGGTTCAGCTACAGGGATTGTTTCCATGATGGTGTAATCGGGGGTCCCCTGTGACTTGATGAAGCCGGTTACTGCACTGATCTCTTCCTCTGTAATCAAAGCGCCGTGAACCCTTATGATGCGGGAGCCGGGAAGCATCATGAGCATGTCTCCTTTGCCAAGGAGCTGCTCTGCACCCTGGGAATCAAGGATTGTCCTTGAATCGATCTTCGAAAAGACCTGGAACGATATCCGAGCAGGAAAGTTTGCCTTGATCACACCGGTAATGACGTCGACTGAGGGTCGCTGCGTCGCAATGA
>JBBIUL010000259.1:0-3039 GCA_037440265.1 Nitrospira sp.
ATGTATTTATAACGTTTTTTGTTTGCATGAGCGTTTGCTGTGAGACCGTTTAGCGATACACCTCAATGAAGTCAAAATAGGAGACTGATTTTTCGCCGGTGTTGTCGGAATCATTCATGACAGCGAGGCTGGCAATGGCCGGAGGTTTTTCTCCAAAGGCTTCGAGATAGTCATTCAGGATGTTTGCGGATTCAGCATGCCATGCACCGATGTCCGATGGCCCCCGTTTAATGAACATCATCGCTTTTTCCGAGTAAGCATTCACCATTATTCTTCTCTTGTGATCCCTGCTGGCCCATATATAATTAACGGCACTGTGAGGCGGATATTCACCGTAGAGGAGTTTTGCGGTGCTGTATTTCAGTTTTTCGAAAAATCCGGCCTTTTCAGGTTCATATTTGAAGATAATATAGAGTCTTGCCGGATAATCGTCGCCGTCCCGGATTTCGGCATTGCCGTTTTTATAGATGTTCAGCGCTTTCCATCTCCACCTGATATTGGGGAACGTATAAACGTCAAAGGTCTGTCTGTATATCATCGCAGAAGCTGATGCATGACTTTCAGTCTTGAGGTAACTCCCTTCCGCATCAGACTCGATTGAATAAGAGCTGTGCCTCTTTATTTTGGGAAAGAAAAGAGGGCGCCAGTTGTCGATAGTATTGAACTCTTCCCTGAACAGTATATTGGCGCTGTTTTCTCCAGCTGCTCCGGCAGGAAACATGCTGAAGATTGCAGCAGAAACCATATACACGACAAGCAGTCTTTGAGAGCAGGACAGAATATTTTTCATGGTGTTTTTTTATTTTCTCATGAATCAGAGAAGTCGTCCATAATAATGTCAGGAACGTGGCACTGATAATGGTTCAACGGCACAGGGAAAGGAACTACTCCTTTATCCTTTTCCACCGGCGGTGGATCCAGAGCCATTCAGTCGGGTTCTGCCTGATATAGTCTTCTATAAAGGTATTGAATTTGACGGTGTCGTTGAAAACTGCGGTATCATGGTCATCTGAACTGTCGAGTTCAATTTCGCTGCCTATTTCGAGGCTATGGCCGTTCTCTGTTCTTCTGATAAAACCGGGGAGCACCGGCGAGCCTGTTTTTCTGGCTATGATAGCCGGTGTCTTCAGCGTGTAGGCGTTTTTGCCTAAGAACTCTGTGACAACGCCCTCAGCGCTGATGACACTCTGGTCGATCAGGAGGCCGACCGCCTCGTTTTTTTTCAGCGCGCCGAGGATTTTCTTGAGTGCACCATCCTTGTAAATCATTTTGTTTCCGTATTTCTCCCTGGTGCTTACAATCATGCGGTCAAGGTATGGGTTGTTGATCTTCCGCACTACGACATTCATTTTTGTCAGGGTTGCAGCAATCGGAAGACCGATAAGTTCCCAGTTTCCGCAGTGGCCGGTGATCATGATAACGCCGGCCTGTTTCTGAAGGGCCTTTTCAAGGTTCTCTTTCCCTGATATTGTTATATTGCGGATAATGCCGTCACCGAAGCCATAATAGACTTTTATGGTTTCAGCAAAGGATTTTCCGAGGTTTTTGAAGTTCTGCTTGATTATCGAATGGGCAGGGATGATGGTTGTAATTGCCCCTCTGGTGAGAGCCCCCTGTAAGTTTTCGATGGCGATTTTCCGCCTGCTTTTCCAGCCATAAAAAAAGAAAATCCCCAGGAGTTCCCCGAGTTTCAGGGAAATCTTAAGGGGAAGTACGGCAAAAGGGAAAGAAACGGCAAGGACAAGGATAAATTGCACAAACCAAAAGAACTGCTTCATTTATTGTTTTCTTCTTTATCGTTTTCCTTTTTTTCATCCTTCTTTTCCTTGAGAGCCTGGGAGATCTCCTCAAGGCGTTTCATGACGAGATTGTTTATGGTTCCTTCAGGGTAGGTCCCGTCCTCGTTCATCTTGCCTGCAGGCATACCCGTAAGGATCTCGAGTCCTTCTTCGACTCTCTCAATGGGGTATATGGTGAACTTCCCGTCCTTGACAGCGTCGGTCACTTCTTTCTTGATCATAAGATTACGGATATTTTTGCCCGGTATGACAACACCGTGGCTGCCGTCAAGCCCCCTTACCTTGCAGAGGTCAAAGAACCCCTCGATTTTTTCGTTTACGCCGCCGATCGGCTGGACATCGCCGTTCTGGTCCATGGAGCCGGTAATCGCAAGGTTCTGCTTCAGCGGAATACCTGCAAGGCTGCTGAGAATCACATAGAGCTCGGCGCAGGAGGCGCTGTCTCCCTCAACCATGTCATACAACTGCTCAAAAGTAATAGAGGCTGAGAAGCTTATCGGTTTTTTCATGGCGAAGGTGCTTCCTATATAGTGGCTGATGATGAGGATGGCCTTTTCGTGTATTTTACCGCTCATCTTGGTCTCGCGCTCGATATTGATGACACCCGACTTTCCGGCATATGTCTTTGCGGTGATTCGTGACGGTTTGCCGAAACGGTAATCGCCCATATCGAGGACCGCAAGCCCGTTGATCTGTCCGACCCTCTCCCCGGCAGTATCAATGATGAGCGTCCCTTCAACAATCATTTCCTGCATGCGCTCCTCTATCCTGTTTGCGCGGTATATTTTTTCGTTCAGGGCCTTTTCAACATACTCTTCCTTTACGACAGGACTGCCTGCCTTTTTTGCCCAGTAGTCTGCCTCAAGGATCACATCTGAAATGTCACTGAACCGTGAAGACAGCTTCTCCTGATGTCCGGCAAGTCGTGAACCGTATTCGACGATCTTGGCAACGCCGGTCCTGTCGAAGGGGAGGTGCTTTTCCTGTTTGCATCTGCTGGCAATAAAGTCGGCATATTTCCGTATGGCCTCAGGGTTTTTTTCCATGCGGCTGTCGAAATCAGCCTTTACCTTGAAGAGCTCTCTGTACTCTTCGTCAAGGTTGTAGAGGAGATAGTAGAGGTAGGGATTGCCGAGCAGGATTACTTTCACATTGAGCGGGATTGCCTCGGGTCTGAGGGTTGTCGTGGAGATAAGACGGTACTGCTCCCAGATATCTTCTGTTCTGATCTCCCTGTTTC
>JBBIUL010000260.1:0-3005 GCA_037440265.1 Nitrospira sp.
AGAACCGTGTGCTCGAGGCCGAGGCAGAAACCGGGGCAAGAATGGCACGGCTGGCTGACCAGTCAAAATGGATAGACCAGAACAACCTTAATATGAAGAACATACTTTCTCTGACAGAGGACGCTGATCTGACCGAGGCGATTGTGGAGATCAGGAAGGCCGAGACATCGCTCCTTGCCCTCAGGGAATCCTCTGCACGGGTGATGTCCCAGTCGCTTCTTGATTTCCTGAAATAGAAAAACAGCTGGTTTTTCATGAACCGCAGGGGTCGGAGTCCACAAACAGTATGAAGCCCATACTATGACTATACTTCCGATACTAAGAAACGGCGATGCCTTTACTCTTTTAAAACCGTCGGGGAGCGCTCTTACCCTGAAGGCAGGGGACCTCATCAAGGCAGAGGTGCTGGACGTGCCCGAACTTGGAAAACTGACCGTCAGGATCATCCCGGTAGTCGGAAAATCAGCCGTGGTCACGGTGCAGTCGAACCTTCCTTTTGCCGAAGGAGACATGATCCATCTGAAGGTTGCCGGAGGTGAAGCAGAGGTCAGACTCCAGTTCATGGGCATGGAAAAAACAGCAGGCGCACGGCCTGAAAAAGTTGCACAGGACATGCCGGCGCTCATGCAGGGGATTTTGTCGAGGCTTCCCGAGGCGAAGCTCATGAGTCGTGAGCTGAGCATGTTCAGGGATCTGTTCCGTTCAATCCCGGAGGGACTGAAGAGCAGCCACCCGGAGTTCCTGCTCCTCGAGAAGATCATGCCGGAGATAGAGCGGCTTACCGGAACACTCCTGAAGTCTTCTGTTGAGGACTCAGGCGTGCTGTTCGAAACAAAACTCCGGCTTGCCGCAAGGGACCTGCCCGGCCAAAGTACTGGCAGCCAGCAGAAAGTCTTTTCTGCAGAAGAGGACCTGAAAGGGCTCCTGCTCAGGGTCAGGGAGGCGCTGGGTGATGAAAAAATATCGGGCTTGCTGAAGCAGGAAGGCGTGAACGTCGCCGACCTGCGCGAGCTTTCGGACAAATTCCTTAGGAACATTGAATTCTTCCAGCTGTCGTCACGGATGAACGACATCCTCTATACCTATCTTCCTGTCTCATGGCATGAAATGAAGGACGGTGAAATCAGCTTTAAGAGGAGAGAGACAGAAGGGAACAGTTCATATGCCTGTGACATAAATCTTGACCTTGAACCGTGCGGTAAGATATCAGCATCAGTGACATTGCACGAAGGCGGGTTTTATATCAGTCTCAGGACAGACAGCCCATTGACGAAGACGCTTATCGAAAACGGGAGGCCTGTCCTTGAGAAAAAGTTCTCTGACGCAGGCATGCGGATTATGGCAATAAATGTAACAGAGAAAGACGGAATCAGCTTCGGCCCTGAAAGAAGGGCAGGACTGGACCTGAAGGCATGAAAGACCATGACAAACAGAAAAAGGCGGCAGCCCTGCGCTACAAACAGGGTGAGGACAATGCGCCGAAGCTTGTTGCAAAGGGGAGTGGCGAGGTTGCGGAGCGGATCCTTCAGATAGCGAGAGAAAACGGGATACCCATAAGGGAAGACAAACCGCTCCTTGATGTCCTTTCCTCGCTTGACCTGTACCAGGAGATCCCGCCTGAACTGTATAAAGCCGTTGCGGAGATACTGGCGTTTATCTATTCAATAAACAAGAAGGCAGGTCGTGCCGCAACATAAATCCGATGTGCCTGTTTATTATCCTGCTTGATTGTCCCGATAAGGTATTGCCTGAAGCTGTCTGTTACGCAATCATGGAAAAGCCGCTGTATTCGTCTGCTGCAGGGTCCATGGCCTTGCCGTATACATCTATCCCACGAAACTTAAAGACAATGTGACCGGGGTCAATGGTGCTGTCTGCAGTTGCATTCTGGGCAATCCTGAAATGCACATCCGCAGTCCTTGAATCATTGTTATAGAAGACGCTTACCGGTATTGACGGGATAAGGGCTTCTGCAGAGGAAATGCCCAGTCCCCAGTTATAAGCCCCTCCGGCATTGATGCCGGTCGCCCTGCTGATATTCCAGTTTAACGGGTTTAATACTGATGCGACATCCATATCCTTGGTGAAGGCGAACCTCATGGTAAAGAGCTGTGTTGCACCCGGTTCCGAGAGCGAAGCATCGAGGCTTGCAACGGATGTGTTGGGCCCCAGGGACTGGTTAAATCCATTGGTGCTGTAAGCGAATAATATCCTGGGCTTCGAAATCTGATGGATATAACTCTGAAGGTGAGCATTTGCAGGGGATCCTTTGTCAGAGATTATCTTTGCCTGTTCCTGTGCCTTGTCCATGTCCCCCATGTCAGCATAGGTATATCCCAGTTCAAGGTAGGCATTGCTGAAATTCCTGTCCAGTGCTATTGCCTTGTTAAGGTGATTGATTGCTTCCCGGAATTCTCCTTTTTTTCTGAAAACCTGCCCCAGCCCATAATAACCGGTTGAACTTGACGGTGAGAGAACGGTCAGTTTAGTGAACTGCGCTTCAGCCTCTGCGTACCGGCCGGAATTGAGATATATCTGTCCTAGGGCGTATCTGTTTTCCGGGGAGTCGGGGTTCAGCTTTACCGCTGTTGCATATTCTGTTTCAGCCTCGGCTGTCCGGCCGTTTTTTGCATAGATGTCCCCGAGGCTGAGATGAAAACCGTCACGGACAGGATATATCCTGATCGCTTCCTTATAGGTTTTTATCGCCTGCTCTGTATTGTTGTCCATGAGATATGCCCGTGCCATAAAATCATAGGCTTTGGCAGCGTTTTCTGAGAAAGGTGCGAGTCCGGCTGCTCTCTTAAACTCCCTGACAGCATCGGTATAGTTCTGTTTTACATAGAGATCGATGCCCCTTGACAGGGCGTTTGCCGCCAGCTTGTCATAATTAGCCTGTGAATAGGGGATGGCAGAGAATAAGCCGTCTGCACTCAAGCCTGATATTGAATTCATGAAACAATATTTCTCATAATCAAAAGGTCCCTAATTATATATCCTCAGTA
>JBBIUL010000261.1:0-2960 GCA_037440265.1 Nitrospira sp.
ATATAACCGTCCTTGAGCGCACCCCTGACCCGCTCACCGGATATCCGCTCTATTCTGGCCTTTGTATGCACCATGTCCGTAATGATCCCCGCCTGCCTGCCGGTAAGGGCCATCGCCTTATGTCCGAGTGCTTCAACGGCAATAGCCGTCAGGGCGCTCGTAACACGTTCTCCTGAAGAAAGCAGGAGGTCCATTTCCCTTTCACTCGGGCTCTGTGACAGCTGATGTGCAAAGCTGATGAGCTTATCCGTCTCTCCTGACATCGCAGAGACTATTACCACAACCTGGTTGCCTGCCTTCGCAGTCTTCACAACACGTTCCGCAACCGCTTTAATCCGCTCGACCGTCCCGACCGAGGTGCCGCCATACTTCTGTACAATGAGTGCCAACGTATCCTCCGTATGAAACCGTATTCCGTCTTACTGCAATGAGTCCCTGATAAAGTAATCCATGAGTTCATGCCCTTTTTCAAAGACCATTATCTTTTTCCGCTTCAGTATCCGTTCATCAAAGGCAGCATCCCTGTTTTTCGCTCTTTTCTTTCCGTCGAAGATAACAAACGGGACCGGATCCGCAGTATGTGTCCTCAGTTCAACCGGCGTAGGATGGTCGGGAAGAAGGAGTATCCTGTATTCATCAAACTCCCTGACCCCTTCAAGGACAGTACCGACAACGAGTTTATCAAAATCTTCAATGGCCCTTATCTTGTCGCGGTAGTTGCCTGAGTGTCCTGCCTCATCAGGGGCCTCAACATGGATATAGACAAAATCGACCTTCCTCAGCGCCTTGAGCGCATATTCTGCCTTGCCGACATAGTTGGTATCGAGATACCCGGTTATGCCGGGGACTTTCAATATCTTGAAGCCGGCGTACAGACCGAGCCCCCTGGTGAGATCAACAGCAGAGACCAGGGCACCTTCGATGTTGTACCGCTCCTTAAACGTCGGCAGCTTCGGCTTCATTCCCTGCCCCCAGAGCCAGATGCTGTTGCCCGGGTTTTTGTTGTCCTTTACCCGCTGCTTATTCACCGGATGGCTCTCGAGCACGCCTACGGATTCCATCATCTTCTTCCGGAGCAGTTCCTCACCCTTGCCGACCGGCAGATAATCCATAATATCCTTGCCGATTATGTCGTGCGGAGGGACACATTCTGCGTCGGCAGATCCTTTTGCCCAGACCATAAGATGCCGGTAACTCACGCCGGGATAAAACCTGATTTTCTCAGAACCGAGGCTGTTGTTGACTTCATCTATGAGAATCCTTGCCTCTTCGGTAGTAATATGGCCGCTGCTGTAGTCCTCCATGATGGCCCTCGATTTCTCTTTGTTGAATTTGAGGGTGACAAGGTTGCATCTGAAGGCAACATCACCGGACTTCAATTTCACTCCGATACTTGCAGCCTCAAGCGGAGCGCGGCCGGAATAATACGTGTTCGGGTCATATCCGAGTATGCTCAGGTTTGCAACATCAGAGCCGGGGTGCATCCCTTCAGGAACAGTCCTCACGCTCCCCAATATCCCTTCAGACGAGAGTTTATCCATGTTGGGAGTAGACGCAGCCTGAAGCGGGGTCCTGCCGCCGAGTTCCCTGACCGGCCAGTCGGCCATCCCGTCGCCTAAAAGCACGATATATTTCATAAGATATCCTTTATGATGTCTTTTACCACTTTCAGATCAGCCTTTACCTGTAACGGTTCCCGGGAAACCTTGAAAACAGTATCAGGATCTTTCAGTCCGTTGCCGGTAAGTGTGCAGACAACGCTGTCGCCGGGTTTGAAATAGCCTTCTCTATGCAGTTTGATAACCCCTGCGAGGGAGGCAGCAGACGCCGGCTCACAGAAAATGCCTTCAGACACGGCTATCTGCCGGTATGCAGATAATATTTCATCATCCGTAACCGCCTCTATTCTCCCTCCTGACTCTTCCTTAGCGTTCAAAGCCGCTTTCCAGCTTGCCGGATTCCCTATCCGGATTGCGGTTGCTATTGTCTCAGGCTTTTCCACTTTTCTGCCAAGAACGATAGGTGCAGCACCGGCGGCCTGAAAACCGAGCATGATCGGCAGGGTTGCAATCCTGTTGGCCCTGTTATATTCACGGTATCCTTTCCAGTAGGCGGTAATGTTCCCGGCATTACCGACCGGAAGTGCGTGGTATTTCGGTGCGTATTTCAGCTGTTCGCATACCTCGAATGCGGCTGTCTTCTGTCCTTCAAGCCTGAACGGGTTTATCGAATTGACAAGGGTTATGGGATACTCTGATACCAGTGCCTTTACAATATTCAAAGCGTCATCAAAATTCCCTTCGATCTGTATCACGTAAGCCCCGTGGACCATGGCCTGCGAAAGTTTGCCAAGAGCAATTTTCCCCTGAGGTATCAGCACAACAGCCTTAATCCCTGCGCGTGCGGCATAAGCCGCGGCAGAGGCTGATGTGTTCCCTGTAGACGCGCAGATCACCGCCTTTGAACCGGATTCAACAGCCTTTGAAAGGGCGAGCGTCATTCCCCGGTCTTTGAAGGAACCGGTCGGATTTGCCCCCTCGAACTTGAAATACAGATCAATGTCGAGGCCGATCTTTGATTTGAGGTTAACTGCCCTGATGAGCGGGGTATTGCCTTCATTCAATGTTGTCACCGGTGTCTTGTCAGTCACCGGGAGAAAATTTCTGTATTCCTCTACGATCCCTTTCCAGGCCATTTATATCTTGACTCTCCTTCTCTGCTGATATAGTGTCTCGAGCTGCACTATTCTATAATGTCCCCTTCAACAAGCTCTACCTCGATCCCCTTGTCCTTAAGCCACTGGATACCCTTTGAAAGGCTTTCGTCCGTTCCTTCGAGCTCGAGTATCATCTCTCCGACAGTTTCGGTCACCCTCGCCCTGCGGATGTTCGGCATAACGTCGAACTGCTTTGCCATAGTGAATATCACGGGCTCCTTAATCAGGTTCTGCGGAAAGGTCA
>JBBIUL010000262.1:0-2944 GCA_037440265.1 Nitrospira sp.
GGCCTCATTCGCCCGTCATCAGGCAGTGTCTTGATTTTCGGTAAGGACGCAGAGTCGCTCCTGGGCAGGGAAGAGGTCTTCGGTTATCTCCCCCAGCATCTTAATATCGACCCGAATTTCCCTGCAAGCTCACTTGATATTGTCCTGATGGGAAGATACCGGAAGGCAGGGCTCTTCCGATGGCCTTCCAAAACCGACAAGGCAAAGGCAGTTGACTGTTTGGCAATGATGGGGGTCGAAACCCTGGCCAATACCTCTTACAGCCAGCTTTCCGGCGGACAGCAGCAGAGGGTTTCTATCGCCCGGGCACTTGCCGGTGAACCCAGGATCCTCGTCCTCGATGAACCGAGCACGGGAATTGATGCAGTCGGACAGGAGGATTTCTACCACCTCCTCAAGGGCCTCCAGAAAAAAATGAACCTTACCATACTCATGGTATCGCATGATATCGGGACTGTCACCACCTATGTCGATGAGATATCATGCCTGAATATCAATCTCTACTATCACGGAAACCCGCTCGGCGCCCTGAATGAAACGGTCATGACCTCCCTGTACGGAAAGAATGTCGACCTGCTCATGCACTCCGATTTCTGTGACAAGTGCGAAAGGCTGCGTTCCTGATGCTTGAGGCAATAAGCTCTCCGTTCATGCAGAAGGCATTCATCGCCGGAGTCCTCGTCAGCGTGCTGACCGGCATCATTTCGGTGTTCGTCGTGCTCCGGAGAATGTCTTTCATCGGAGCCGGCATTTCGCATGCGGCCTTCGGCGGCGTTGCGTTAGGTTTCTTCACCGGCATAAATCCGCTCCTCACCGCGCTGCTCTATACGGTATTCATCGGCCTCGGCATAGAGGCGACCAGCAGAAAAGGCAGAATACCCGAGGACGTGTCAATCGGGATTTTTTATTCCGTCTCAATGGCATTCGGCATAGCGCTTATCAGCCTCTCACGATCCTACAATGTAGATCTTTTCGGCTATCTGTTCGGCAATATCCTTGCAATCACGCCGCAGGAGATACTGCTTACCCTTGCAACCTTTACGGTCATCACCGGAGCCATGTTTCTGTTCCTCAAGGAGCTGTTCCTCGCGACGTACAACGAGGAGATTGCAAAGGTAAGCGGCATCAATGTGACGCTCCTGAACGTTTTCTTCATCTCAGCAATGGCGATAGCCATCGTGGTATCAATACGCATTGTCGGAATAATAATGGTATCTGCCCTGCTGGTAATCCCCGGGGCAACCGCCCGCCTTTTTGCAAAAAACCTGTTTTCGATGATCATTCTTTCATGCCTGACCGGGATAGCGTCCGTAATAACAGGGCTGCTCATATCGTATGAATATGACATTGCTTCCGGCGCAAGCATTGTTCTCGCAGCAGCCGCGATCTTTTTCCTCTCGCTCGTTTTGAAAAAGAAAGGTCTGGAGGTATAATAGGTAACACATGCTGTGCGCCATGGACAAACAAACGGAGACCCTGAAATGACCGAAAAAATAAAACCTTCTCTCAACTTCACCATCATTTGTGATGATATCAGGCAGGAGGCCGGAGGGAAAATAAGCCTCATGGGCCTTTTTGAAAATATCTACGCGACGCAGTTCCCTGCAGTGCATCCGAGGCTCGCAATCATCAGTGAATGGGCTGACGGCAGAGGAGAATTCGACCTTAGAATGCAGATCCTGTCGAACGACCGGAAGGTCATTCTCCGTGAAACCGCATCAAAACTGAAACTCAACGACCTGAATTTCAAGCACCGGGACGTATCCATCCATTTCAATATAGATTTCACATCGCCGGGGACCTACTGGATAGAGTATCATCTGGACGGAGAACTGATCGCGTCCATGCCGCTGAAAGTCGTTCAGATAAAAGAGCAACCTGTACACTAAACACCCCAGGGAAAGGCCAGCACTCATGAAATATCTTATCATCGGAAACGGCGTTGCAGGGACAACCGCTGCAGCAACGATCAGAAAAATCGACGATTCAGGTTCGATTACCATTGTCACGGAAGAGGCCTATCCGTACTACAGCAGGATACGGCTCATGGAGTTCCTCTCCGGTGAAGTCGACCAGAACGACCTTATTATCAAAAAAGACGCATGGTATGATGAAAACAAAATCGAGCTTATCCTGAACACGGTCATATCGGATATCGATATCAACAGCAAACAGGTCGTTACTTCACAGGGGAACGTCATGAAATATGACCGCCTGCTTATAGCAACCGGCGGACTTTCTTTTGTCCCCCCTATTCCCGGCGCTGAAAGGAAAGGGGTCTTTACCCTCAGGAATCTTCAGGATGCCCACGACATAAGAGACTTTGCCAGAAAATCAAACAGGCGCGTTCTCCTGATCGGAGGCGGTGTTTTGGGGCTTGAAGCCGGCAATGGATTACGGAGGGCAGGGAATTCCATTATAGTTGCAGAATTTTTCCCCCGCCTTCTTCCAAGACAGATGGATACTGAAGGGGCGGACATTCTCAAGGCACAGATGGAAGCAATGGGTTTTCGTTTCTACCTCGGGGCAAAATCAAAAGAGATTACAGGAACTGATTCCGCTGAAGCACTCATACTCGAAGACGGTACCCGCATCGACTGCGACATGATCATCATCTCTGCGGGGGTCAGACCCAACCTTGAACTTGCAAAAAAACTCGGGCTCACCATTGAAAAGGGACTTGTTGTCAATGACAGCCTTGAGACCGGCCTGCCGGACATCTATGCTGCCGGAGATCTGATTCAGCATCATGGTGTCTTCTACGGCATCTGGCCGGCTGCTGAAAAACAGGGTGAGATCGCCGGCATAAATATGGCTGGCGGGCATGCATCCTATGACGGTACCACCATGTCAAACAGGCTCAAGGTAGTCGGTATAGACCTCATATCAGCAGGTGACATTGATGCAGAAGGGAAGAAAGAACGCATTGTTTTTAAGGATGAAG
>JBBIUL010000263.1:0-2933 GCA_037440265.1 Nitrospira sp.
CTCACTTCGTTCCGAGGCTTTTGCCTCTTTATTTCTGAAAAATATACGGTAGGAATGCGGCAAAAGAAACCGCTCGAATACCATCCCCTGCTTTGCCCAGATTTTTTCTTTCAGAGGATTTCCGACGAGCCTGTCATGATGATAGGCAGGGCAGAAATGAGTCAAATACTGTCTCCTTGTTTTCTGTCAAAGGTATATACAAAGGGTCAGAACTGGGACTTGAATTCAATGAAGGCCTGTTTGAGTGCCTTGATCTCGCTTCTGAGCTGCGCAATCTCATCCCTGAGACCGGAGACAACATCGTCCGAAGGCGCTGTAGATTCCTTTTCGTAATCCTGAGGTGTTTTTTCAAAAGTACCAGAGCCGGACAGCAGATGCATATATCTCGGTTCTTTTCGCCCCGGTTCTCTTGACAGCTTTACTGCAAGCGGAGGAATATGCCCTGTTAACCCCCTGACGGTCTCCTGTACGTCCGAAAGGTTCTCAAATGGCGACATCCTGCCTGCATTGGAGCGGAGTTCTCCAAGGGTCTGGGGCCCCCGGAGCATGAGTTCGCAGAGGACCGCCATCTCAGGGGTTCCGAGATCGTACCGGTTCAGAAGTTCATGGAGATATTTTGTGACCCGGCTTCCTGCCGTGTGGGTTTCACGGGCAAGCCCTTTCTGTTTCAGGCTGTCAAGGCCCTCTGCCACTGTGTATTCATCAAAAGAGACAACCGGATTGCGGTTTGATTTTTGGTTGCAGGCATTGGTCAGTGCATTCAGGGAAAGAGGGTAATACTCAGGGGTGGTCATCTCTTTCTCCATGAGACAGCCGAGGATGCGGACTTCCCTTTCGTCAAGAACTATGTCCATAACATCACCTCCATGATGTCCCTACAGCAGGAACGGTATTAGCTTGCATTATCCCTATTGTATAATATTCCTGTGTCGAATATGAAAAAGCCAATGGAGAAACAGCAGGGAGGTTCACCTTACATCACGCGGGAAGGCTGGAAACGCCTGCATGATGAACTGTCCCGGCTCTGGAGGAACAAACGGCCTGAGGTTGTCCAGGCGGTCTCAGAGGCTGCTGCCATGGGAGACCGGTCTGAAAATGCAGAATATATATACGGAAAGAAACAGCTCCGTCAGATAGATGCCAGGATCAGGTTTCTGAAAAAGAGGCTTGAAGAACTCGTTGTTGTCGACCGGATGCCTTCAGATACCTCCCGGGTATTTTTCGGTGCATGGGTCGTGCTGGAAGACCGAGAGGGAAAAACCTATACCTACCGGATTGTCGGCGCTGACGAATCAGACAATGCAAAGGGGTTTATCAGCGTTGATTCACCGATGGCAAGGGCGCTGCTGAGAAAATCAGAGGGAGATGAGGTGGAGGTACACAGGCCGGGCGGCAGTAATGTTTTTTTAATCATGAATGTGAGCTATCCTGCATCCGGGGAATAAAATGTCGCTGCCGGTAATGCCAAAACAAGCCGCATATATGCTACAATAAAAAACCCAAAAAACGTGGATAGACGCTTATTCTGATAAAACAATAACCCGCTGATTATTCACTGTTTTTTTGCAGTTCGGGTGCGGCCCTGCGCAACAGGCAGGTGTGAACCTCGTCAGGTCCGGAAGGAAGCAGCGATAAGCATTATTCCTGTGTGCCGCAGCAAGTCGTTCCCGGGCTGCATAAAGACAGTGAACAAAAGCGGAAAAAACTCGCTGTGAAACAGCCGTTATATAATTATGAACATTGAACAGAGAACGGTGAATTTTTTCATATGAGTTATCTCGTACTCGCAAGAAAATGGAGGCCGAAGGGCTTTGACGACCTGGTGGGGCAGGAGCCGATAACCCGGATACTCAGGAATGCGATTTCACAGAACAAGATTGCCCATGCCTATATTTTTTCAGGACCAAGAGGGGTTGGGAAGACCTCAACCGCACGTATACTTGCAAAGGCGCTGAACTGCAAAGAGGGACCTACGCCGGTCCCCTGCGGGGTCTGCGAATCCTGTGCAGCGGTGGCCGGAGGGGCTTCAGTGGATGTCATCGAGATCGACGGCGCATCCAACAACAGCGTAGACGATATCAGGGACCTGAGGGAAAAGGTGAAATACGCCCCTTCAGGCGGGAAGTATAAAATTTATATTATCGATGAGACGCATATGCTTTCCATATCAGCCTTCAATGCCCTGCTGAAAACCCTTGAAGAGCCGCCTTCCCATGTCATCTTTGTGCTGGCAACCACTGCGATAAAGAAGATCCCTGCCACGATCCTTTCCCGCTGTCAGCACATGCCGTTCAGGCGAATATCCGGCAGTGCAATAAAGGCGAGGCTGAAGGAAATATCAGAGACAGAGCAGATCACCATATCCCCGTCAGCGCTCGGGCTGGTTGCGAGGGCTGCCGACGGGAGCATGAGGGACTCCCTTACCATCCTTGACCAGCTCTCTTCTTTCTCATCGGATATAACCGAGGAGGATGTCAAAGGGCTGCTCGGTATTGCAGACATGGGGATGCTTCTGAAGATTGCAGAGGCGGTAATAGCCGGCAACCGCGTTGATATCCTCGATGCAGTGAATCTCCTTTCAGAGCGCGGTACAGACATCAGGACATTCACAAAGGAACTGGCCCAGTTCTTCAGGGACCTCCTGGTCGCGAGCGTAATGAGCGAGCCGGGTGATGTCCTTGACCTCAGTGATGAAGAACTCGCAGGGGTCAGAGATGTGGTGTCCGCCTCTTCGGAAAGCCAGCTTACCCTTATACTTTCTGACCTTATAAAGGCTGAAGCAGAGGTAAGAAATTCAGCCTCCCCGCGCCTGGCGCTTGAGATGGCCCTTATTCGCGCGAGCTATCTCAGTTCCATGAAGCCGATAGAAAAGATAATTGAAAACCTTGAGCAGTACGGAACACAGTTTGGCGGTAATGAAAGCAGCAGGACTG
>JBBIUL010000264.1:0-2929 GCA_037440265.1 Nitrospira sp.
CATTCTTGTGCCCTCCGCCTCCATAGCATTCTGCGATGCGAGCGACATTTACATTCCCTTTAGACCTCAGACTGACCTTCCAGAGTTTCGTGCCAACCTCCCTGAACATGGCTGAAATCCTGACAGAGTCTATCATCCTTGGAAAATTTGAAAAGTTCTCGGTATCTTCTGTCTTTGCTCCAGTTTTTTTCAGCATATCCCTGGTAACATGGGTAAGTGCAATGCCGTTTTCTATCCGAAGGGTATTCAAAGTCAGTGCAAGTAGTTTGAACCTCTTCCTGTCCCATGCTTCATAGAGGGAATCCGAAATAATGTGCGGTTCAGCGCCTTTTTCAATCAGTTCAGCGCCAGCCCTCAGGACGTCAGGGGTTGTGTTGCTGTACCTGAAGGTACCGGTATCAACTGCTATGGCTGCATACAGGTTGGTAGCGATCTCTTTCGTGATTGAAACCCTCAGTGCTTTTATCAAATGAAACACCATCATTCCGGTCGCGGCAGCGCTCCGGTCAATCCATCGTATATCGCCAAACTGCCGCTCTGTTTCATGATGGTCAATAACTACAGAGCTGCTGAAGCTGTAATCTTCCAGCGCTGCCCGTTCAGGACTGTTGCAGTCAAGGAGAACGAGAAACGGATTGTCCTTCAAAACATTTTCCCTTGAAAGAACTCTTCGGCATCCGGGCAAAAAACGGTAAAAATCAGGGACCGGGTCCTTACTGTAGATGACGGTCTCTTTCCCGATAGCATCAAGGGCATCTGAAAGCGCCAGCGCAGAACCGATTGCATCCCCGTCAGGGTTGATATGATAGGAAATCAGCACCTTCTTTTCTTTCTTCAGGACCTGGACAAGGTTTTTAGGTATCTTCATTCGTTTCCTTTTCTTCCTCGATCTGTTTCAGGAGACTGTTGATCTTGTAGCCGTATTCGATCGAAGTGTCAAGCCTGAATTCTATATGCGGGATGAATTTCATCCTGAGCCGTTTGGAGAGTGCAGAACGGATAAAGGCCTTGGCAGAATTCAGAATTTCCAGTGTCAGGTCTCTTTCATCTTCCTTGAGGATGCTCACAAAAACCCGGGCGAGTTTGAGGTCAGAGGTCATATCAACACCTGTTACCGTCACAAACCCGATACGGGGGTCCTTAAGGCGGTACATTATAATATCAGCAACTTCTTCTCGTATAAGGTCGCTGACTCTCTGAGATCTTTTGTAGGGAAGCATTATTACCTCTTATGATTATATGAAAGGAAACAGATCTTTCAGGCTACAGCCAGCCCGGATCTCTGATTGAAGATTGCCTGTACGTTCCGGACATCCATCAAGACAGAGGCCTGTGAGACTTACCGTTCGAGCTTTGCGGCAATTTTTTCAATAATATAGTTCTCGAGTATGTCTCCGACCTTGATGTCGTTGAAATTCTCAAGGAGTATTCCGCATTCATAACCGGCCTGAACTTCTTTCACATCGTCTTTGAACCGCCTGAGCGTCCCGAGTTTGCCGTCATAGACAACGATGCTGTCTCTGAGGACACGAACCCCGTCGCACGACCGTGAAAAATATCCGTCAATAACATATGAACCGGCAATCGTCCCCAGCCTTGACACAGGGAACAGCTGCCGCACCTCTGCCCTGCCGAGGACCTTCTCCTTGAGAGTCGGCTCAAGCAGGCCTTCAAGGGCCTTTTTAACATCTTCAATCGCCTCATAGATAATATTGTACAAACGGATGTCAACACCTTCTTTTTCTGCTATCTGAGAGGCCTTTATCTCAGGCCGTACATTGAACCCGATGATAATCGCATTTGACGCTGTAGCAAGCATGATGTCCGACTCATTGATGCCGCCTACAGAAGTATGGATGACCTTCACCTTGACATCGGGATGGGTAATACTTTCAAAGGCATCTTTTATGGCCTCAACCGAGCCCTGGACATCACCCTTGATAATGATGTTCAGTTCCCTGATCTGCCCCTCCTTTATCTTGGTATAAAGCTCATCGAGAGTCAGTTTTTTTGCTTTTGCGATCTCGAGGGATCTCTGCTTCTGAAGCCTCAGCAATGCTATCTGGCGTGCACGCTTTTCATCAGGGACAACGGTGAATATATCACCGGCAGAAGGCACCTCGGAAAAACCTATAACCTCAACCGGGGTGGAAGGTCCGGCCTCGTTGATCCGTATCCCTGAGTCATCGATCAGGGCCCTGACCTTTCCGACATGGATGCCGGACAGAAGGGCTTCCCCGACCTTTATCGTGCCGGTCTGTACAAGGAGGGTTGCAACAGGCCCTCTTCCCTTGTCGAGTTTGGCCTCAATAATTGTTCCCCTTGCTTCACGGTCAGGATTTGCCTTGAGCTCCATCATCTCTGCCTGGAGCAGGATCATTTCAAGGAGATGCTCAATCCCCATACGTTTTTTCGCGGATACCTCGACAAAGATGTTATGTCCGCCCCACTCCTCTGAGATAATCTCACGCTCGGAAAGTTCGCTCTTGACCTTTGAGATATTTGCCTCCGGCTTGTCAACCTTGTTTACGGCAACTACAATGGGCACATTGGCAGCCTTTGCATGGTTGATGGCCTCAACCGTCTGCGGCATCACGCCGTCGTCGGCAGCCACAACAAGCACGACAATATCGGTCACCTTTGCACCCCTTGCCCTCATCGAGGTAAACGCCTCATGGCCAGGAGTGTCAAGAAAGACGATATCCTTTCCCTTCAGGTTGACCTTATATGCTCCGATATGCTGCGTGATACCCCCTGCCTCGGTCTCCGTAACCTTGGTCTCCCTTATTGCATCAAGCAGCGATGTCTTGCCGTGGTCAACATGGCCCATGATCGTTACGACCGGGGCACGGTGAATGAGTTTCGTTACATCTTCCTGGATTTCATCTTCATACGTGTCCTCTTCTGCAGTGGAAAGTTCAAGCTTGAC
>JBBIUL010000265.1:0-2921 GCA_037440265.1 Nitrospira sp.
AATAATAGTACGCACTGAAGACCTCAGCCGTTTTTTGTCTTTCAGCGCTTCTGCGGCTATGGCCTGGGAAAATGAGTTTACATTGAAGGGGAGCCTGACCTTGTTGACCGATTCAATGATTTCTGTGTCGGCAATCATGAAGCCGAACCTCAGCGCAGCCAGCCCGATCTTGCTTAAGGTCCTCAATATGACAAGGTTTCTGAAGTCCTTCAGCAGAGGCAGGAACCCCCTTTCGCTTGCAAAGGGCTGATAAGCCTCATCAACAACCACAAGGCCTCTTGATGCCTCAAGGATCTTTAATATGCCTTCAGAAGAAAAACAGTTTCCGGTCGGGTTGTTCGGACTGCTGAGAAAAACGAGTTTTGGCTTTTCCGCTTTCAGCGCAGACACTATCTTCTGTATGTCCAGATCGAATTCTTTGTTGAGAGAGACAGCTATTCTTTTTTCTCCAAGTGCCTGGGCAATGATCCCGTACATTGAAAACGTCGGCACCGGAAACAGCACAGGGCCTCCGAATGCAGTGATAAGGTAGTAGATCAGTTCGTCAGAACCGTTCCCCTGAAGAATATTTTCCTGTTTTATGCCGAGGTCTTTTCCGATAAGCCTTTTCAACCTTCCGGCTTCAGGGTCAGGGTATCTGTTTGTCTGAACGGCATGCGCTGCCTTTTTTGAATTTATAAACCCGTACGGGCTTTCGTTTGCATCAAGTTTTATGCGGCAGGGGATGTCCTTTGCAGAATAGGCGGTAAGGGTGGAAACGCTCTTTTTTACGAGTTTTTTTATATCCATAGGCCATTGCATTATATCATAAAAACCGGGGTTTCCATGAAACAATGGAGTTATAAATAAAAATTGTTATAGAATATTTATATAAAACATAACGGAGGATTGAACATGAAAATACCTGTTATTGATTTTGATGCCTGTGAAGGGTGCGGGACCTGTGAGGCAATGTGTCCGGAGGTTTTCCAGATGAAAGACGACGGCAAGGCATATGTTGTCAATGCGCAGGCATGCAAGGAGTGCAATTGCCAGGATGCTGCTGATGCATGTCCGGTTACAGCAATTACCATGGAAGAGGAGTGAGTTCCTGGTATCTATACCAAAAAATAAACCGGGCAGCACATAGCTTCCCGGTTTATTTTTTGGACAGTTCCAGTGCTGTTCCGTCCCTGACTTTTCAGGGTTTATAAAATAGAGCCCGCTTGAGTTAGCCGATTTTTCATCTGATAATCCGTACTTTGTTTCTCCCTTGACACCTATACTATACAAATGTATAGTATAGACAGGGAGACCTTCATGGAGATTATCAGTGAGCCTATAAGCGTTATTGCATCATTCAGCCCTTCCTGCAGACTAAGGCCGGTAAAGTTTGTATGGGGGAAGCGTTCATTGCAAATACAGGAAATAACGTACCAGTGGAAGACCAGAGAAGGGACATCTGCAATATATCATTTCTCTGTGACAGACGGCAGAACGCTTTATGAGATAAGCTTTAACTCCAGTACGCTCCTCTGGAGGCTTGAAGGACTGGAGACAGGCTGATGCAGAGGATCATAATCTGTGCAGACATGGATGCATTCTTTGCCTCTGTTGAACAGCAGGCAAACCCGCGCCTCAGGGGGAGGCCGATCGCTGTTATCGGTTCAGGCCACAGGACAGTGATTACAACACGCTCATACGAGGCCAGAAAGTACGGCGTCAAAACAGGCATGAATGTATACGAGGCAAAGAAACTCTGCCCCGGCATCATTTTTGTCATTGGCGACAATGAAAAATACACCTATACCTGCAGCCTCCTTGAGAATATCTACCGGCATTTTACGCCTGACGTGGAGATATACTCCATTGATGAAGCTTTTCTTGACATAACCACCACCCACCATTTTTTCAAAGGGCCTGAGGCAATAGGAATCTCGATCAAAGAGGCTATCAGAACGCAGTTCGGCATAAACTGTACTGTCGGCATTGCCCCGAATATCCTCCTTGCAAAACTTGCAAGCGACCTTGCAAAGCCTGATGGCCTGATGCGGATTACAGAGGAAAGAGCGCAGACCCTTCTTGAAGCGCTTCCGGTGAGGGAGCTTTGGGGCATCGGCTCAAAAACCGAGGCACGGCTTGCACTCCTGGGAGTACGCACCTGCGGAGAACTGGGGAGGGCCCCTGCAAGCCTTCTGAGGAGCAAATTCGGTATCCTTGGAGAGACGCTCAGGGCAATGGGACAGGGGGTCTGCAGCAGGCCGGTGGCAGCAACAGAAGAAGAGCCGAAGTCTATAGGGCACAGCATGACGCTTCCACGGGATATCTGCAACCCCGCTGAGATAGAGGCACAGCTTCTGAAACTGTCAGAGATGGTAGGAAGAAGGGCCAGGAAATATGCATACCGGGGAGAGACCATATCCCTTACCATACGCTACCGGGACTTTGAGACATTCTCAAAACAGACAAAGATCCGCAGCTGCACCAATGATACGCATGTCATCTACCAACAGGCTCTGGGGATTCTTAGCGGCATAAGGCTGAAGGACAGGGTCAGGCTGCTCGGCGTCTGCCTGTCCGGTCTTGTGAAAGATCACGGACAGGTGCTGCTTATGGATGATGAAAGAAGGCGTGAATCCATACTCTGCGCAATGGATGCTGTGAACGAAAAGCACGGTGATTGTAAGCTTGTCTGGGGGGCATATATCATGCAGAAAAAGGGCGCAGGGGTGATCTCGCCTTCATGGAGGCCTTCAGGGGTAAAGCATGTAGTTGTGAAATGAGGAAATTTGTCGTATGGTTTGCTACCATAAAACATGGTGCGTCCTGAAAGTTGTACCGAGTCCGCCGGTGGAAGTCCGGACCGGGTAAGCGCCGGAGCGCCCGGAAGCAGGCACCGGTATGAGGAAGAGATTTCTCATGCTGAGCGGTGCGTCAAAAGT
>JBBIUL010000266.1:0-2917 GCA_037440265.1 Nitrospira sp.
CGTACAAAGGATGCAGGCAGCTGTTATCAGATCTTTCCAATGCATATCCGGTTTGCTCTTTATTGACTCGCTCATCTTGTTCATTCCGGTCAGCACGTGGGCAGACAGGAACTCCCTCCGCGCAGCATCAGCCCCTGTCCGTGAAAGATGGGCCGCAAACGAAAAGAGCACTGAAAGGTGGTCAGGGAGTTCGTCTTCGGGCGGCTGATAACCCTGCGCCCGGTAGATGCCCTTGACCCGGATCATAAACTCTCCTTTTTTGTGATTGTCTCCGTAAAGGTGATGCCCCACATACGGCGCGCAGGCCGGACTTAGATCAAAGGTGGTGGAATATTCTTCCTGAATTCCGGCAAGTTCGGTCTGCACAATAAACTCTGTTAAATTTGCAAGGGTTTCCCTTTTGTCGGTCTCCTCGATATGAGCGTCAATCCGCGCCAGTGCCAGAAGCAGTTCATCCTTGTCCCAGGGATAGGAAAAGGCCAGGGATAATGCCCTATAGGTCTCTGCCAGTTTCATACTCCCCCCTTCGGTTTTATGAGTATGCCGAACCCTTTACCAGCCTTGCGCCGGGCCGGATCCTGTTCCTCACGCTGCTGCGGAGGTATGACATTTCGCTCATGATAGCCGCCTATGGCAAAAATACGGTGAAGACGGGCAGCAGCTTCCTGGTCAAGAGATACCTCCCGGAGAATTTTTTCGTCCGGAGACTCACCGAGGTTCTGTTTTCGCATATACTGCCTCAGCGCAATCAGCTTCTTCATTGTTTCTGCAATGACCTCCCTGTTTCCACCGGAAAAGAGCTTTGCCATGTAGTTGATAGGCACCCTCAGCGTATCAAGCGAAGGGATCGAGCCGTGTTCTTCAAGCTCATACGCTCCTGTCCGTGAGGCAACGACCGGTGAAAGGGGCGGGATGTAATAGGTCATGGGCATAGTCCTGAATTCAGGATGAAGCGGCAGTGCAAGACCATATTCCTTTACGAGGGCATAAACGGGCGATTTGACTGCTGCATCGAGCCACGCCTCGGAAATACCGTTCGCCTGTGCCCCTTCGCGGACCTGCCTGTCCTTCGGGTCGAGAATGAGCGCCCGTTGGGCCTGGACAAGATCGACGTCGGACTTAAGAAGCGCCTGGGTCACCTGTGACGCATCATAGAGGAGCACCCCGACATAGCGGATTTTCCCGACACAGCTGTGCGCACAGGCATTGCACTGTCCTGTTTCTACACGGGGATAGCAGAAGATGCACTTTTCCGATTTTCCGGTCTGCCAGTTGTAGTACGTCTTCTTGTAAGGACATGCTGAGGTGCAGAAGCGCCAGCCCTTGCATACATTCTGATCGATGAGGACTATCCCGTCCTCACCGCGCTTGTAGATTGCCTTTGAGGGGCATGAGGCCATACAGGCGGCGTTGAGGCAGTGGTTGCAGATCCTCGGGAGGTAGAGCATGAAGATCTTTCCGTACTCCTCGATGATCTTCCTGTCCTCCAGGTTGAGGTCTTCAGCCGCGTAAAGCGGAGAGCCGGAGAGGTCGTCATCCCAGTTGGGCCCGCCGCTGATGGTATCCATCTTCCTGCCTGTTATCTGAGAGATCACATCAGCAACGGGCTGGTCGTTTCCCTCGGGGGCGTTGTAGAGATTGCTGTAATCAAAATCAAAGGGTTCGTAGTAGTCTTCGATCTTCAGCATGTTCGGCTGATAAAACATGCTGAGCAGGGTGGCGAATTTGCCTCCCTGTTTCAGCTTCAGGTCGCCGTTATTGACAACGAACCCTCCCTTATATCTGCCCTGGTCTTCCCACTGTTTGGGAAAGCCTATGCCGGGCTTGGTTTCCACATTGTTCCACCATGCATATTCCGCTCCCTTCCGGTCAGTCCAGATGTTCTTGCACGAAATGCTGCAGGTATGACAGCCGATGCATTTGTCCAGATTAAACACCATTACGATTTGAGCTCTTACATCCATTTCGTCACCCCCTCTTATGTTTCTTGACCACGACGTAACAGTCACGATTTACGCCGATAGGTCCCCAGTAGTTGAAATAGTAGCTGAACTGCGCATAGCCGCCGAGCATAAGCGTCGGTTTCAGACGGACCCGCGTTACGCTGTTATGCACACCGCCGCGCCTCCCGGTCCTGTTCGATTTCGGGATATTGAGGGTCCGTTCAGGCGCATGATACATGGTTGCCGAGCCCTTCGGCACCCGTGAGGTGACAATACTTCTGCAAACGATCACGCCGTTGTCGTTAAAGACCTCTACCCAGTCATTGTCTGCTATTCCGACACTGGCAGCATCATCACTGTTTATCCATACTGCCTGTCCTCCCCGTGACAGGGTGAGCATCCTGAGGTTATCGCTGAAGGTCGAGTGTATGGACCACTTCCCATGGGGCGTCATAAAGTTCAGGATAAGACCATCTTTCCCGTCACCCTCTCTGATCTCGTCAAGAAGCGACGGATCGATCTTCCCCTTGAATGTCGGAAGTCCTTCGCTGAATTCCCGGTACCAGGGATGGTCAAGGTAGAGGGACTGCCTGCCGCTTAACGTCCGCCAGGGGACGCTGTATTCTACGTTCAGGGTATAGGGTGCATACGGCCGTTCGTCATTTACCAGACCGGACCAGACCGGGGTGCTGATAAAGCGGCGGGGCTGACGCCTGATCTCATCCATAGTGATGCGGAAATTCCGGTCCCCCTCAGCAATAGATGCAAGGGGCTTGCCGACCCTTTTTTCAAGGTTCTGATACGCCCGGTAGCTCAGTTCTCCGTTTGTCTCCGGGGCAAAGGTAAAGATCACGTTCGCTACAGCTTCTTCCTGCTCGAGACTGAGATGAGGTTTGCCGTTCCAGGTAACTGTCGGCGCTTCTTTGAGAAGTTTCTCGTGATAATCGTCTGCCTCCCATGTCACACCGTGGGCG
>JBBIUL010000267.1:0-2892 GCA_037440265.1 Nitrospira sp.
CTGACAAGACCGCTGAGTATGCAAAAACAGCAAGGGCGAGAGGCATTGAAGTCCTGATAGCAGGCGCTGGCATGGCTGCGCATCTTGCAGGCGTGGTAGCGGCAAATACAACGCTTCCGGTTATCGGGGTGCCTTTGAAGTCAGGGGCATTAAACGGCGTGGATGCGCTCTATTCAACAGTTATGATGCCGCCGGGCATCCCGGTTGCGACTGTCGCGGTTGACGGGGCAAAGAACGCGGCCTATCTTGCATGTTCGATACTGTCCATAAAACATCCGGAAGCGGCTGATAAACTTGAGCAGTTCAGGGAAAAGACCCGGCAGGCGCTCACGGCAAAATCCGAAGAGCTCAAGAAATCTCTTGCTGAGAAGAAATAGCATTGGCGATTTTCTGTAAAGACTTACGGTGAAGGCAATGAAGATTCCGAGAGTAATGTCCACCCAGCACCCGGACAATGTGCTCCTGCCTTTTTTTGCAGAAAACCAGGACATGTCCGGAGATGACGAGATCCAGGAGGCATATTACGCGTTTTCGCACCTCGGGTGCGATGAGCAGATGTGGGACTGCGAAGGAAAAGAGGTGGATGACTTTGTTGTCAGGAAACTGCTCACCAAGTACGAATTCTATTTCAAGCACAACCGGCTCGGAGAAGATGTTCGCCTGACCCTCAGGGTGCCGAACCCTGATGTTGAAAAGAACGAGGCAAAGGTCTTTGTCGAGACCCTCGAGAGCATTCCCCGTTCGTGCGATGCCGCAAACCTCTTCTACGGTTGCGACACTCCTCCGATCCACGAGGTCATCCTCCCGATGACCATGTCTGCCGAAAGCCTAAACCGCGTCTATTATTACTATAAGGACTTTGTGGTCGGCAAGCAGCGGCAGCCTTTTTATCCGGGCGATATCACCATCTCCGAATGGATCGGTGAGTTTAATCCAAAAGAGATCAGCGTGATCCCGCTCTTTGAAGACAAGGAAAACATGATCGAGGCGCACAATATCATGCGCTCATACCTCAAAGGCAAGGACATTCAGCATCAGCGCGTGTTCATTGCCCGTTCAGACCCTGCCATGAACTACAGCATGGTGAGCGCAATCCTCTGCAACAAGATCGCCCTGCAGCGGCTCCGCCTGCTGTCAGAGGAAACCGGCGTTAAGATTTATCCTATTCTCGGGGCTGGCTCTGTGCCGTTCAGGGGACATCTTGCTCCGAACACGGTCGACAAGGTGCTGGAGGAATATCCCGATGTTCAGACCTTCACGGTGCAGTCAGCCTTTAAATATGACCATCCGGTACCCTCCGTGATTGCTGCCATCAGCAAGCTTAACGCATCGGAGATGATGCGCGGCTATGACATCGATGAAGGCAAGTGCATGGAGCTCATTGACAAGGTCTCCGAAGAATACCGGAGGGTGGTTGAACACCTGGCGCCGCTCATCAATTATGTGGCAGCATTCGTGCCCCGCAGGAGGATGAGGAAGCTTCATGTAGGGCTCTTCGGGTATGCGAGAAGGCTGGGCAAGACTTCGCTCCCGAGGGTAATCAGCTTCTGCGCTGCATGCTATTCCATCGGGCTTCCCCCGGAAATGTTCGGACTGAACGTGCTTTCACGGGAGGACATAAACTGCATGAAGGACATGCATGTAAATTTCATGTTCGACATGAAGACGGCCATGTCATATTTCAATGAGGATGTGCTCGAAATTCTCCCGGATGAGGTGAAGGGTTCGCTCAGGCTCGACCTGGTTGACTACGAAACGAACCCTGAGCATAAGGCGGTTACATCACGGATCATAAAGGCTGTGAAAGAGGAAAGCCCTTCTGTCCTCCAGAGCATGCTGGTAGAGGCCGCATATATCAGAAAATTTCTCGGGTAAGAGGGCGCCTGAACCTTTTCGGGCATGGTTCGCATGCCTCGGAAACTATATAATTTCAGCAATTTCTGGTATAGTAAGTACACTGTTTCAACGACATTATTGTAAGGGGGAGTAGCTGGATCAGTGCTATCGTCAGCACGTCGTTCCGCATCAGGCGGGAGGGCCGGTACCACTGGTTAGATGAACCTAACAGGCGAGACCTTTACCGCGGGATTTCATTTGCTTTGCGGTAAGGGTTTTTTTATCTGCAGAGAAAACAATGGAACCCTGTAAGGGTTTGTTAACGATATGACAGCGCTATTGGTAAAAAGTTTAAAACAGGCCCGAAGGCTTGTGGTTGCCGTAATAGGGTTTACGGTATTGGTTATTGGCGTTATTATGATTGTAACTCCGGGACCGGCAGTTATTGTCATCCCGGCCGGACTGGGGATTCTTGCCACCGAGTTCATCTGGGCAAGGAGTTTATTGAAAACAGTACGGGAAAGGTTCAACAACAACAAAAGGAGGTAGTCATGTCTTCAAAGCCGAGTGAAAGAGAAGCAGAATTCATTGCAAGGATGGAGTTTGATAAGAAAAGAAAAATAGAAGAGGAAAAACACAAGAACCTTAAGGACGCTGAAAAGAAAAAACTTAAAGACCTTCATTACATGAGGTGTCCCAAGTGCGGGATGGAACTTATTGAGATCGACTATAAAACCATAAAAATTGACAAGTGTTCCGAGTGTGAGGGGATCTGGCTTGATGCCGGCGAACTTGAGGCTGTTTCAAGGCTCGAAAAAGGCGGGCTGGACAAGCTCTTCAGCGTTTTCAAGAAATAGCAGAAACTTAAGCACAACGAATCAGGACGTTTGACGGACACGGGGTGTCTCGTGAAGACGTACAACTCTGTCTTTTTGCATGGTATGAGCAGAAACCTTCTGCCATGGTCGTGCAGTATCAAAAGAATTGCACGATTATGTTGTGTTGCCATGTGCCGGCGAAATAACCATGAACATGAGTAATGAAAAAATAAATATC
>JBBIUL010000268.1:0-2888 GCA_037440265.1 Nitrospira sp.
CTCCTCGATAATGAGAGAGTCCGGCGGGCATACCTTGGCGATTAATTTTTCTGAGACAAACAATACCCGGTAAGGTTTTGATATAATGAAGGCATGGATAATGTACGCGTCCATCTGTTCATTGAGGGCAGAGTACAGGGAGTCTTTTACAGGGCTTTTACACGTGACGTTGCATCAAGGCTTGGACTGCATGGCTGGGCAAAAAACCTTTATGACGGACGGGTTGAAGTTGTCTTTGAAGGGAAAAAAGGAGCTATTGAAAAGGCCATTCAGGAATGCCGGAAAGGCCCCCCTGGCTCATATGTTCAGGATGTCAATACAATTTGGGAAGAATATTCAGGAGATTACAAAGGGTTTGAAATCAAATACTATTAAATACCGGAACCCGTGGAGGCAGATTCATGAGCATAACGAAAAAGAAGCTCGGTGAACTTCTTTTAGCTGCTGGGCTCATTGATGAAAATCACTTGAAGGTCGCCCTTGCATATCAGGAGGAGTGGGGAGGAAGACTCGGCTCAATCCTTATAAAAAAAGGTTTTGTCTTTGAAAAGGACATGATGACCATTCTCGAAAATCAGCTCGGTATAGAAAGCATATCGCTTGATGCTGTCGAGAGGCCATCTGATGAGGTTCTGAACATGGTGCGTACGGATATCGCCAAGAAATTCGTTATTTTCCCCCTGCGTTTTGAAGGAAAGTCGCTTCTCCTTGCAACATCTGATCCGACTGACCTGAAGACCCTTGATGACATTGGTTTTCTGCTCGGGTTCAGGATCAAGCCGCTGCTTGCCCTGGAATCAGACATACTCAGGGCCATAGATATTCATTACGAAGGCGGAACCGGACTCAGAAGGACCTTCAGGTTCAACAGGCAAAAACTGAAAGAGAAGGTCAGCAGATCAATGCCGTATCCGGAAGACCTTGAGATCTCGTCTGAACCTTCAGCACCTGCAAGCCCGGCTGTTTCAAAGACCGTCATCTCTCAAAAGGCGGTCATTGAAGGCATCATTGATTTACTGATCGAAAAGGGTGTGTTCACAAAGGATGAACTCCTGAAAAAAATCAGATCGAAAAAATAATTGTAAACCAGCTCTTCTGCTTAAGTTGACATTCTTCTTCCCTTCTGTAAAAATATCCGGAATGAAAATCGATATCAAAAAAATCATTTTGGACAGCAATGGGATGTCAGCGGAAGAGGCATCATACATAGCTTCATTGACGGGGACTAAGCTATTTGCGCTTTTTTCCTCTGCAAACAGGGTGAGAGAACACTACAGGGGCAATACTATAGACCTCTGCTCCATAATCAATGCGAAATCAGGGGCCTGCCCTGAAGACTGCTCGTACTGCCCGCAGTCCTCAAGGAGTTCTGCAGAAATCAAGACGTATCCGCTGCTCGAGCATAAAACAGTCATCGAAAAAGCAGAGGAGGCAAAGAGTGGCGGTGCCAAACGCTTCTGCATTGTGACCAGCGGGAAAAAGGCCTCATCAGCAGACCTTGCGAAGATAGCTGAAATGATCTCAGAAGTCAGATCGCTGGGACTGCTCCCGTGCGCAACGCTCGGCCTGTTGACAGCAGATGAGCTTCTCACGCTCAAGGATGCAGGGCTGGAGCGTTATCACCACAACCTTGAAACATCCGAGAGGTTCTTTGGAGAGATATGCTCAACCCATACCTATGAAGATAAGCTGAAGACCATAAAGGCAGTAAAGAACGCTGGACTTTCTCTCTGCTCCGGCGGGATCTTCGGTATCGGAGAGGAGTGGTCTGACCGTATAGATATGGCATTTCTTCTCAGAGAGATAAACCCTGATTCTGTACCCATCAACTTCCTCATCCCTGCAAAAGGGACAAAACTCGGAGAGCGGTCTTTTCTCCCTCCCCTCGAGGCACTGAAAATTATCAGCCTGTACCGGCTGATACTCCCTGATAAAGAGATCAGGGTATGCGGAGGGAGGATGCAGACACTTGGCGAACTCAATTCCCTTGTTTTTATGGCCGGGGCAAACGGTCTGCTCACGGGAAATTACCTGACTACTTCAGGGAGAAAATTTGAAGATGATTTGTGTCTGATCAAAAACTACGGTCTCACCGCCGACTAAACTCCTGCCGAAACCCGGTCGCCAGAGTGTTATTTCGAACCCAAAGAAATTTCAAAACCACTTCTTCTTTCTAAAATAAATAACCATGATCACACCGATGAGAGCCATCACAGCAAGGACTGCCGGATAGCCAAAGTACCAGTTAAGCTCAGGCATGTTAAAGGGGCTTTTCTCCGGATTGAAGTTCATGCCATAGATGCCGGCAATAAAGGTCAAGGGGATGAATATGGTGGCAATGATGGTCAGCACCTTCATGACCTCGTTCATCCGGTTGCTCACACTTGAGAGATATAAGTCCAGCATCCCTGCGAGCATGTCCCTGAACGTCTCAATGGTATCGATAACCTGAATGGTATGGTCGTACACGTCCCGGAGATACACGCGTGTCGTCTCCTGGATAAGAGATGACCCATTTCTCTGAAGGGTACTGATTAATTCCCGCAAAGGCCATACGGACTTTCTCAGTATGATCATCTCACGCTTCATTTCGTGGATAATATGCAGCGTTTGCTTGTCAGGCTTTGCGATGAGCTGGTCCTCAATGAACTCTATCTGTTCACCGAACTTCTCAAGGATGACAAAATAATGATCGATGACTGCATCAATCAGCGAATAGGCCAGATAATCAGCTCCGGCACGTCTGATAATCCCCTTGCTGGTTCTCATTCTTTCGCGAACAGGATTGAAGATATCTCCTTCTCTCTCCTGGAATGATATGACATAATGAGGCCCCAGTATCAGGCTGAGCTGCTCTGCTTTTATCTCGTTTTCCTTCTCGTCATAGT
>JBBIUL010000269.1:0-2885 GCA_037440265.1 Nitrospira sp.
AGCATGAGGTGGTTGTCTGTTCCGCCCGAAATGATCCTGAAGCCTTTGGCGACCAGTTCCTCAGAGAGTTTCTTTGCATTTTCCACAACGCGTTTCTGATAGGTGCGGAATTCCTCGGTCATGGCTTCCCTGAACGCAACAGCCTTTGCAGCGATAACATGCACCAAAGGACCGCCCTGTATGCCGGGGAATATCATCTTGTCCACTGCCTTTGCAAATTCAGAGCGGCACATGATCATGCCGCCGCGGGGGCCCCTGAGCGTCTTGTGCGTGGTAGTAGTGACAAAATCAGCATGAGGGAAAGGAGAAGGGTGAACCCCGGCCGCAATCAGCCCAGCGATGTGTGCTATGTCTGCCATGAGGAGCGCTCCGGCTTCTTTTGCTATCTCAGAGAACAGTTCAAAGTCGATGATGCGGGAGTAGGCGCTTGCCCCGACAATGATCATCCGGGGGCTGTGTTCTTTTGCAATCCGCCTGACATCATCGTAGTCTATATAGCCTTCCTTGTTTACCCCGTACGGAACGTTTTTATAGAAAATGCCGGAGAAGCTGACCGATGCACCGTGGGTGAGGTGTCCTCCATGATTGAGGTTCATCCCGAGGATCGTGTCTCCCGGTTTCAGCATCGCAAAATATACTGCCATATTCGCCTGTGACCCGGAGTGCGGCTGAACATTGACATGCTCCGCGCCGAAGAGCTCCTTTGCCCGTTCGATTGCCAGATTCTCAACAACGTCGGCATACTCGCAGCCGCCGTAGTATCTCCTGCCGGGGTATCCCTCAGCATATTTATTGGTAAATATGGAGCCCTGCGCTTCAAGCACAGCCCTGCTCACATAGTTTTCCGAGGCAATGAGCACGATCTTTTCATGCTCCCGGTTCTGCTCATTCAGGATCGCTTCGTGTACTTGCGGGTCAATTGATCTGAGATTGTCAGCTTCCATGTCTGTTGATTTTTTCCTCTACCGTTGTTATTTTATGCAGTCTCTTCAGGTGCCTCTCTCCTTCAAAGGAAGTGGTCAGCCATGTCCGTACGATTTCTTTTGCAAGGTCAGGGCCGATTATCCTGCCACCCATGACGAGTATGTTCGCATCGTTATGGAGCCTGCTCATCTTTGCAGAAAACAGGTCATTGCAGAGCGCAGCCCGTACATTCGGGAATTTGTTTGCAACAATAGACATGCCGATGCCGGTCCCGCAGATAAGGATCCCCCGCTCAATACTGCCTGATGAAACAAGTTCCGAGACCTTTTTGCCGAAATCAGGGTAGTCTACAGAGGCCGTGCTGTCAGTGCCAAAATCAACAAAATCAATATTAAGAATCTTTAATAATTCTAAAATATCTCGTTTCAGGCCTAATCCAGCATGGTCACATCCGATTGCTATTCTCATCACATCTTCCCGGAGTAATATATTATCCGAGCGATGAAATCTAAGTCAAGGAAGCAGACGTCCTTGATTTGATCTTCAAAACTGCTTAGAATATAAGGGATTAGGGGTACAGGCAACTCCTTCATTTATTGACACTTTTACAGGCATAAGCTAATATTTAAGACACCAAATGGCAGATAAAACCACCATAATGAAAGAAGCCCAGAAGTATCTCGCAAAGGGCCAGACCGACAAGGCCATTGCCGAGCTCGAAAAGATCATAAGGGAATCTCCTGACGGCAATATCTACAACACGGTCGGCGACATCTACCTGAAAAAAGGCGACAAAAAAAATGCTATTGACGCCTTCCATAAGGCAGCGAATTTCTTCAGGCATGAGGGTTTTTCGCTAAAGGCGCTTGCACTCTACAAGAAAGTGCTCAATCTCAACCCTGCTGAGGCTGATGCCCTGTATTCGCTCGGCGAACTCAGCGAGGAAAAAGGGCTGGCAACAGACGCCATCAAGTACTACCTTGCAACTGCCGACAGCCTGGTCAAGGAAGGCAAAAAAGACAGGGTCCTTGAGCTCTACGAAAAAATCCTTTCACTGTCTCCTGCAAACATACCCCTCAGGAACAAGGTCGCTGAAATCTTTCTGAAGGAAGGCCTCAAGTCAGACGCCTGCAAGGAATACATCTATATCGCCCGCCTGTATGACGAAAAACACGATGCAGAGAAAACCAGGGAATACTACCAGAAGGTGCTTGACCTCCAGCCCCTGAACAGGGAGGCCATCCTCGGCCTGAGCTACCTGTACGAAAAGACCGGCAGGATACAGGCCGCGATTGAACATATGAAGGAAGCGAGCACCCTCTTCCCCGATGATATGGAGATCATCTTCAGATGCGCAGAACTTTCGCTTGTCGACGGCGATACGGAGGGTGCTCAGAAATACCTTACGGAGATCTCACGAAGAGAACCCACGAACACAAAGGCAAGGAGGCTCCTCGGCGAACTCTACCTCAGGGAGGGTCTGAAAGAAAAGGCATGGGAAGAGTACCTGCCGGTCCTCGATGAACTGATCCTCGAAGAAAAATATGAAGTCGCCATAGAGCTTCTTGAGTCCTTCAAGGACGTAGACCCGCTCGAGACAGGCAAAAGGCTCGTCTCGCTTTACCGGCAGATCGGTGAAACCGGGAAAGTTGCCGAAGAATTCATCTCCCTCGGTGATGCGCTGCTTGAACGGGGCATGGATGAGGATGCCGTCTCCTGTTACCGGGACGCCCTCGAAATTGCTCCCGACAATGAAATGCTGCGAGAAAAACTGCTGGGGCTTGTGCAGACAGGAGACACTGAGACAGAAGTGACAGAGCCGGAAGAGGTCCCCGCTGAAGAGCCTGTGTTTCAGGAGCAGGAATCCCGGGAAGAGGTTGAGCTTGTCCCTGAACGCGGACCGGCTCCAGACCATATAGCAATCAAGGGCAACAAGACCGCTGATGAGGTTTTCACTGAGG
>JBBIUL010000270.1:0-2884 GCA_037440265.1 Nitrospira sp.
TTGACTTTCCTCTCAGCAAGCCGATATCCGTTGATATTCAGTTTTTTGAGTGCTCCCTCGATCTTTTCAAGAGGCAGTCCGGCGTCAATGATCGCACCGAGGCACATATCTCCGCTTATCCCCGATGAACAGTCAAAATAGGCGGTTTTCAATTCCTTTTTCATGGAGACCGGGGCTAATCCTCTCCCAGCAGAAACTTTTTTAATTCCAGTATGTCCTTTTCAGTCATATCCCTGAATCCGACCCCGTAAAATGAGGTGCCTCCCGGCTGCGTTGAAGCCCTGCGGATTACTTCCGCCTTGAGAGAAAATCGTTTCCTGTTTTTGGGATTAACAAAATTGACGGTAATGATCTGGCCCTTGGAAAAGTCTGCGGAACTTTCAAATGCAATACCTGTTTCGCTGAAATCCACTGATATGCCCGAATATCTCACATTGCTTTCTTCTGTCTGCAGTGATATGAGGATTCTGAAAACGCGGCGGGGGGAACGCCTCAGCAGTTTCGATACAACAGAAATGAATCTCCCCCTGTCTACCGGAAGCTGGAATGTGGACTGATAGTCGATAATCTCCTCGTTCGGGAAGCTTCCCTCGATATTAAAAGGAAGGACCATCAGCCTCGGGACCATTGAAAAAGAAGAATTCATCTTCACAGCCTCCATGTCCCTGGCAGCCTGTTCAGGGTTTTTATCAACAAGCAGGATAAGAAGGGCAGGCGCCTCACCTGAATTAATTGAGTCGGGCACAGAACTGTATTCTGCATAATTCATATGAGCATCAGCAAGGTAAGGCTTTATTGTTCTCAATCCGTCTTTGACTGTTTCGATTATGTGTATCTTTTTCATCTCTTATCTGATTGTAATGTTTTTGGTTTCTAATAACAAGGATGGTTAAATTCACTGTTTAATAATAACTTGACTTATCGGATCGTTTCAGTTATTTTTTTAGTGGTCTTCTGAGTATTGCTATAACTATAATTATCTATTATCGGGGAGTAATGAGGGATAACGCATAAGCCATGCTTGCGGCCATTCTGACAAATCCAGGGACTATTGAACTCAGAGAGGTTGATACCCCCGAGCCTTCCGAAGGCGAACTGCTTGTCAGGATCAAGGCTGCACTGACCTGCGGGACAGACCTGAAAGCCTTTCTCAGAGGGCATTCCCTGATCCCCATGCCAGGCCCCTTTGGTCACGAATTCTCAGGGGTAGTCGCAAAAAAGGGGAAAGGGGTCAGCAGGTTCAAAATCGGTGATCCTGTCATGGCAGTCCACAGTGCCCCCTGCCTGAACTGCATCTATTGCAAACGAAAAATCTTCAACCTCTGTGAAAACCTTATGTCAACAAAAATACTCGGCGCTTTTGCGGAATATATCCTGATTCCGAAGCATATTGTGGAGCAGAACGTCTACAGGAAGCCTGAAAGCCTCAGCTTTAAGGAGGCAGCCTTTCTTGAGCCGCTCGCCTGTGTTGTACACGGCATGGAGCCGCTCAGCATAACGAAAAAAAATACGGTCTTTATCATAGGCGCCGGACCAATCGGCCTTCTCCACCTCTTATATGCAAAGTCCAAGGGTGCCAAGGTTTTGATAACTGGCCTGGAGGATGAGCGGCTGAAGACAGCAAAAAAACTGGGTGCAGATCATATCATCAACAGTTTAGAGCTGAATTCAGCTGTCAGGGAGTTAACAGAAGGGATCGGCGCTGATTATGTTTTTGAATGCACCGGTCAGCCGGAGATATGGGAGTCTTCAATCAACTATACCAGAAAAGGCGGAACCGTGGTCCTCTTTGGCGGCTGCAAGCAGGGCACCTTCGTCAGGTTCAGCGCTGAAAGCCTGCACTACGACGAAAAAACGCTCAGAGGCACATTCCACTTCACCCCGGATGACGTGAAGAAGGCATTTACGATCCTGAAGACAAAAAAAATAGATGTAAAGAAGCTTATTACAGATACGTATCCGCTTGTCGAACTGGACAGCGTACTCGGCAGGATGGTGAAGGGGATCGGCATCAAATACGCAATCGTGCCGTAAAGCGTGAGCAGTTTATCGGCTGTTTGTTTCTGCTGTTTAGCCACTCTGCAAAAATAAATACTTCCTTATCCCTCTGCTCATTGTCCGACAACCGGCTGTTCTGCAAGCCAAAAATCTCATGTCCCCTGAAAGTACAAGCTGTCCAGTCCCGCATATTTTATGGTAAGATACACCGAGTATTAACATGCCTTGAAGAGGGGGTATTACATGCGCAGTAAAATGTCCGGGACATCCATATTCTTCATTATCGTATTATTTCTGGCGTTCTTTTTCCTCCCGCAGTTCATCGCATTATACACTGACTGGCTCTGGTTCAAGAGCGTCAGGTTCGAATCGATATTCACGGTAAAAATAAACACCCAGGTCTTCTCCTCGCTTGCCGGCGCCCTGGCAGGCTTCATCATGACATACATTAATTATCTGATCGCAAAGCGGGCCACAAAAGGACGAGTCGTTACCATCAGCTTCCAGAATGAGGCAATGCCCCAGCTTGACATGCTGAAGCATTTCGATAAAATCGCCTTCTTAGTCCCGGTCTTCATGGGGTTTTTCATCGGCTTCCTCTTTAACAATAACTGGTTCAAGTTCCTCTATTTTTTAAACGCAGCAGAATTCGGCTATGCTGATCCTGTTTTTGGGAAAGATATCTCCTTTTATATTTTTTCACTCCCTGTCCTTGAAATCTTCGGCAATGCCCTGCTGCTCATCCTCGGCGTCTCTCTTGGCATGGCTGCCTTTATGTATATTCTTAAAGGGTCTGTCATGATTACCAACAGAGGAATCGCCTCCGAACAGCAGGCAAAGGTCCACCTCTCCGTAATCGGAGGACTTATGTTCCTGGTGCTTGCTT
>JBBIUL010000271.1:0-2861 GCA_037440265.1 Nitrospira sp.
TGCCTGATGATCTTGCCGGCAACCAGGTAGACAACCATTTCTGCGATGTTCGTGGCATGGTCTCCGATGCGTTCAAGATACTTTGACACATAGCTTATCTTCATCGCCCGGTGCACGGTGGAAGGGTCCTGGGTCATGATAAACGAGAGCTCATGCAGTACCGAGGCATTCAGGTCATCGACTTCATCATCGCGCATGATAACATCCATCGCAAGCTTCTTGTCTTTTTTGACAAAGGCATCAATTGCGTCTCTCACCATGCCCTGCACAATCTGGCTCATATGCGGGATGTCAATATACGGCTTTAAAATAGGCTCCTGATTCAGTTCAAGTGCCCGCTCCGCTATATTCACTGAATTGTCGCCTATACGTTCCAGGTCATTGGTTATCTTCATTGCAGTTGTGATGAACCGCAGGTCGCCGGCCATCGGCTGCATGAGAGCAAGGAGCCTTATGCACTCTTCGTCGATCTGCACATCCATGGCGTTGATCAGGTGGTCGTTCTTTATCACTTTCTCAGAAAGATCCGATTCCCTGTCAACCAGTGACTTGACGGCATCTTTTATTGATGTCTCCACAAGTCCTGCCATCCTGAGCAGCATGCCCTTGAGGTGTTCAATATCTTCGTTGCGAACTGCCATTATCCGAACCTCCCTGTCACATAGTCCTCTGTCAGCTTCTCAGAGGGCGCAGTAAAAATCTTATCAGTTCTGTCAAATTCAATCAATTCCCCGAGCATCATGAAGCCGGTCCGGTCTGAAATACGGGCAGCCTGCTGCATGTTGTGGGTCACGATCAGGACCGTGATATTTTTCTTGAGCTGCACTATCAGTTCCTCTATCTTTCCGGTTGAGATCGGGTCAAGCGCTGATGTCGGTTCATCGAAGAGCAGCACTTCCGGCTCCACGGCAAGAGCCCGTGCGATGACAAGCCTCTGCTGCTGTCCTCCTGAAAGGTCATAGGCGCTCACGTTGAGCTTATCCTTCACCTCTTCCCAGAGGGCAGCGTTCCTGAGCGCCTTCTCAACGAGTTCAGAAAGCTCAGTCCTTTTTTTTATGCCCCTGAGTCTGAGGCCGTATGCTATGTTGTCGAAAATGGTCATCGGGAAGGGAGTCGGCTTCTGAAAGACCATCCCCACCCTGCTGCGGAGCTGAATAAGATCGACATCGTCAGAAAGAATATCCCTGCCGTCAAGGAGTATTCCGCCCTGATACCTGTTCCTGGGGTACAGATCATGCATCCTGTTGAAGCACCGGAGCAGGGTTGTCTTGCCGCAGCCCGACGGCCCGATAAGGGCTGTAACCATGTGCCTGTACGCCTTCATATTCACATTCTTTATCGCATGGACATCTCCTCCGTAATAAAAATCAAGGTTCTGTGTTTCCAGCGTTATCTCGTTGGACATCGGCTACTTGTACCTCCATCTGATGATCATCCTTCCGGCAATGGTCAGAAACAGAATAAAAACCGTTATGACAAATGAGGCTGCCCATGCCTGCCGGTGCCAGTCCTCATACGGTCCCATGGCATACTGAAAAACCGTGGCAGTCAGTGAAGCCATTGGACCTTTCATGTCTGTAGAAAAATAGGCATTATTGAATGACGTAAAAAGAAGTGGTGCGGTCTCACCGGCAACGCGCGCTATCGAAAGGATTATCCCGGTGAGTATCCCAGTTGCAGCCCCGCGATAGACAACCTGTATGATTACCTTGTAGTACGGTGCGCCGAGGGCGAATGCCGCCTCCCGGAGCGTCCAGGGCACCAGTGAGAGCATATCCTCCGTTGTCCTGAGAACAACGGGGATCATGATGATGGCAAGCGCCACAGCGCCTGCCCAACCGCTGAAATGTCCGAGAGGTCTCACCAGTATTGCATACACAAAGGTGCCGATAACAATCGAGGGAACGCTCACCATAATGTCTGCCAGAATGCTTATGACCCTTGCTATCTTACTCCCCCGTGCATATTCAGCAAGGAACGTCCCACCGAGCACACCGAACGGGACGCCTATCAGTGTTGCACTGAGCGTTATCAGAATCTGTCCTACAAAGGCATTCCTCATGCCTCCGCCCTCAATTCCCGGCGGAGTAGGGTCATTCAAAAACAGTCCTGGCTTCAGAGCTCCTATGCCGTGTATCAGCACATCACCGAGTATAAAGATGAGCCAGAACAACCCGAAGACGGCAGCCAGAGAACTGAATACCAGCGCTATAACATTATTAAGCTTTCTCCTGCGTTCAATGCTCAACGGGAATATCTCCTTTCAGCCCTCAGGAGGAAAATCTTCGCAACCGCCAGCACGATAAAGCTCAGGACAAAGAGCACCAGGGCAAGATAAAAAAGAGATGAGAGGTACATATCAGAATCTGCCTCAGTGAATTCATTTGCAAGTGTCACGGTTATGGTGGCGGCAGCGTCAAACAGGGAAGTCGTAATCTGGTGGTTATTGCCAAGGACAAAGGCAACTGCCATGGTCTCACCGAGTGCCCGTCCCAGTGAAAGGGCAACACCTCCGAACACGCCGAGCTTAGAATAGGGGAGGACAACATTTTTCACCACTTCCCACTTGGTGGCCCCGATGGCATATGCCGACTCCTTAACGACAGGAGGTGTGAGCTTGAAGGCATCCCTTGAAATGCTCGCAGTGAATGGTATGATCATGATGCTCAGAACCACGCTCGCTGTAAGGATATCGATCCCCATAGGAGTCCCTTCGAAGAGAATTCCGAGCAGGGGCACTTTCCCAAGGGTATTCTGAAGGGCCGGTTCAATGTAGTTAGCCATAATCGGGGCAAGGGTGAACAGTCCCCACATGCCGTAGATAATGCTCGGGATTGCCGCAAGGAGTTCGATCGCAACGC
>JBBIUL010000272.1:0-2861 GCA_037440265.1 Nitrospira sp.
ACGGTGAAGTATTGAGCGACTCAACCCTCCGTAATCTCATGCCCAGACCTTCAGCCATTTTCTTATATAACAGATCAATTTCATAGAGGGTTTCAATATGGTCAGAGACAAAGCTTATCGGAACAACAAGGATGTCCTTAATTCCTTTTCGGGCAAGTTTTTCGAGCATGTCTTCGGTTGACGGCTCAAGCCACTTTACCGGTCCGCTTTTGGATTGGTATGAGAGAGACCATTCGATATCCATCTTCTTTTCAACCGCCCTGATCGTTGCCTCGGTATGTTCGACATAAGGGTCGCCGTCTTCAATAAATTTGACCGGCAGGCTGTGCGCGCTGAACAAAACATGAATACCACGTTCTGCGTCCTGCGTTCCGTGTTCCGCGTTTGTCTCAAAAGATTCCAGCCCCCTTTTAATTACATCAACCAAAGCGTCGATATATCCGGGATGATCATACCATGATTCAACTGCATGAAGCTCCATCGGGAATCCGGAGGCAACTTCCTTCAGCTTTGAGAGCGACGAGCCGGTGGTGGCAACCGAATACTGGGGATACAGAGTGAGCACAGAAAGTCTGTTAACGCCGTCCTTGTGGATCCGGGGGATTACCTCTTCTATCAAAGGATGCCAATATCTCATCGCAATATAAACCTTAACTGGAAACTGAAAACTGGGAACTGAGAGCTGAGAAATAGGGAAATGAGGACTGGGATTGTTTTGCTGGTTCTGAGTTCTTACTTCTGAGTTCTTACTTCTGAGTTCTGAGTTTAGCGCTTCTTCCAGCGCCCGTGCCTGTGCTGTTGTTATTTCAAAAATCGGCGACTTTCCCCCGATCATGCTGTAGGCGTTCTCGGTTTTTCCGGCCCTCAGGGACGAGATCAGATATGCAAGCGGTTTTTGCAGGAAGGCAGGTCCAAGCCTGATTATCTCCCTGTCTGAAAAGAGATTAAAGAGAAAAGGCCTGACAGCCTTCAGGGAGTCTGGGCCGCCGAGGTTCAGGAGCAGAATGCCTACAGTATCTTTTGTAACAGACACCAAATCAGTCCTGATGTCCTTCAAATATGCTGTTAAACTTTTCAGTAGACTGCTTGAACGCCTCGAGTATGTCGGGATCAAAGTGTTCCGGCATCGTCCGTCCGTCGCCGACCGTAATGATCTCAAAGGTCTTCTCGTGGCTGAACCCCGGCTTGTACGGTCTCTTGCTTCTTAATGCGTCATACTGGTCAACAATATTCATGATCCTTCCCATGAGAGGGATTTCTTCACCTTTCAGCCCGTTAGGATACCCTTTTCCGTCCCAGCGCTCATGATGGGACAGGGCAATGGTCTCCCCGGCCTTGAGAAAATCCGAGTTTGACTCTCTGAGTATTTTGGCGCCAATGGTAGTATGGCCTTTCATGATCTCAAATTCTTCCTGCGTCAGCTTGCCGGGTTTCAGCAGTATGCTGTCAGGGATACCCATCTTTCCGATATCATGCATCGGACTGGCATAATAAATCGTCTCTATGAAATCATCCGGCGTGCCAAGCCGTTCCGACAAGACCTTGCAGTATTCGCTTATCCTCCTGATATGGCTTGCGGTGTCCTCATCCTTGTACTCTGCAGCCAGCGTAAGACGGTAGATCGTCTCGATATAGCTTTCCTTTGTCTGACTGTGGGCTGTCTCAACCTCATCCTTCGCAAGCTCAAGGTCATAGGTACGCTGTCTCACCTCTTCCTCAAGTATCCGGTTATGATGCACCAGAAAGTCCTCATATTCCTTGACCTTCAGCAGGTTCCTCACCCGTAACATGAGTTCAACGCGGTCAATGGGTTTTGTGAGAAACTCATTCGCACCCACATCAAGGCCCTTCAGTTTGGAGTTCCTGTCTGCCAGTGCTGTAACCATAATGACCGGCATGCTGGATGTCACTGGGTCAGATTTGATCAGGTTGCATGCCTCGTACCCGTCCATTACAGGCATCATGATATCAAGGAGTACAAGGTCAGGCTTATCTGCTTTGGCCTTCTCGACAGCCTCTTTTCCGTTGTGTGCTGTCTCAACATCGTAATTTTCAGCCCTGAGCAGCGAGGTCAGGAGTTTTACATTTGGCTCTTCATCATCGACTACGAGAATCTTTTTCTTTATCTCCATGAGGCCTCCATGTTACCTTCTAGTATGAACTCTAAGTTACCCTGATATATTCAAAGCCTTATTCTCATCGTTATTTGTTAAGCTTATCATCTGAGTGTTTCCTGGGCAACACAAAAATAAACCTTGCCCCCCTGCCTTCAGTGGTTGTTCCGGTTGCCTCTGCATACTGTCTTGACCGTGGCGGGCTTTCTGCCCATATCCTGCCGCCATGCATCTCAACAAAACGTTTGCAGAGCGTCAGACCAAGGCCGGCGCCGGCACTTTTGACTGTAATATCCGCACCAGCCTGGACAAACGGGACAAAAATCCTCTTCAGATCTTCGGTTGATATACCGATGCCGGTATCGGTAACGCTGATTTCAACAAAATCAGCGTCAAGTTCAACGTTCAATGTTCCAGGTTCTGTGTTTTTCCCTTCATAACTTTGAACTTTGAACTCAGAGCTTTGAACTCGTCGCGCGGCGACGATTACTGATCCTCCGTCCGGCGTAAACTTAAAGGCATTTGAGATGAGGTTGATGATCACCTGTTTTATTTTTACTTCATCAACTATAAAGGTGCCGATGCCGTCTTCAACATATAGCCTGAGGTCTATATTATGCTTCTTTGCTTTTTCCCTGAACATGTAGATAACGCTCACAATATCCTTCACATTGTATTCGGAATATTCAAGCTCCATGCTTCCGGTCTCTATCCTGCTCAGATCAAGAATCGAATTGATAAGGGAAA
>JBBIUL010000273.1:0-2851 GCA_037440265.1 Nitrospira sp.
ATATCCGGTTTTAGTATAAGTCCATACTGACTGTCATGAGCCGTTATTTCCCCTATATGTTTCCCGATGCCGTCTTTATTGATAAGGTTTATGCCAAAGGTTATTTCATCGGCAAATGCAACCCCGGCGATACATGCAACAAAGAGAAGCCCTGACAGAATCTTTTTCATGAATGTCCTCCCGGCTATGAGTTTATAAAAACCATTCCATTTCAGTCACAGCAAAAAACAATTTTTAGTCGGTTTTTAGCGCCCTGAATGCCCCTGATTCAATAGTACTCCACAATACCGCGGTTTTCAACCGCTGCTGTTTCTTCAACGTGCTGTTTTCGTTTTTGCTACATCACACAAACACCGGATAGGAACCACCGGTATAAACAATGAGGTATAATAAAACATGACTGAAAAATTCGATCACCTTGTTGATGAACTTGCAGCACTCTGCGGGATTATTCCGGATTACTGGGACATCTTCGGAAAAAAACATATCACATCAACTGAAACAAAGAGGGCAATACTCTCTGCCATGAAGATAAAAACTGCTACAGAAGCTGATGCGGCGCGAGAAATTGAGGAGAGGCGCACACTGAACTGGAAAATGTTTGTTGATCCTGTGCATGTGATTTCTGTGAATCAGCAGCCTTTCAGCATTCCGGTATACATTTCTCTCAGCAACGACCATGAAAAGGATCTGGAAATTTCCTGGTCCATCGAGGACGAGCACGGCAGCAGCGACACTGCATCATTTCCCTCAGGATCTTTCGCTGTTTCTGAGGAGAAGTGGATTGATGAGAAACGCTATGTAAAGATAAATCTGACTGACAACAAAAAGAGAGAGACAGGATATCATCATGTGGCAGTAACTTGCAGACACCCGGAACGAATCTTTCCGGACGGACAGGACTTGATTAAAAGAACCGTCAGGCTTATTGTTGCGCCTGATTCATGCTATCTCCCTGATGCAAAGGAGACTGCAAAGAGCTGGGGTCTTGCGGTTAACCTTTATGCAATACACTCATCTGAAAACTGGGGCATAGGGGATTTTACGGACCTCAGCAAGGTTTTGAAGTGGGTTTCGGGCTTGGGAGGGGGTTTTGCAGGCATCAATCCGCTCCACGCCATCCCAAATACAAACCCCTACGGCATCAGTCCCTACTCTCCGATAAGCAGGCTTTACAGAAACTTTCTTTACCTTGATATCACGAGCATCCCTGAATTCAAGGATGCGTCCAGGCAGGACCCGGAACTGCTTTCAGCTTCATTCAAAAAAGAAGTAGACGACCTCAGGAAATCGCCCTTTATCGACTATGAGCGCGCTGCATTGCTTAAGAAAAAGGCTCTGCATAAGGCGTTCGAGGTCTTTTACGACAAACATTTCAACAGGGCTACATCCCGCGGAAAAGGCTTTAAGAAGTATTGCTCATCACAGGGCAGATCCCTTGAGTTGTTTGGCGTGTTCATGGCCTTGTGGGACGATATGAAGAGAAAAAAAGATGTTTACTCGTGGAAGGACTGGCCCGAGGCTTTCCAGGACCCTGCAGGTGAACAGGTGCGCGAATTCAGCAGGACATATCACAGGGAAGTCCTGTTCTATCTGTACGTGCAGTGGCTGATCGAAGAGCAGCTTTCAAAAGCCTCATCAGTAAGTGAAAAAGAGGGAATGGCTGTCGGGATTTATAATGACCTTGCCATCGGTGCGATCAGCGGCGGAAGCGATGTCTGGAGCAACCAGGGCCTTTTCGGGGACGCTGATGTGGGTGCGCCGCCTGATGATTTCAGCCCTGACGGACAGAACTGGGGGTTCCCTCCGATGATCCCTGAAAAGATGCGGGAGTCAGGATATGAGCTTTTCATCCGGACAATGCAGAAAAACATGAGGCACGGTGGGGCGCTGCGGATCGACCACGCCCTCGGCCTTTTCCGGCTGTTCTGGATACCTTCCGGAATGACCGCTGCATACGGCGCTTATGTGGAATGCCCTTCCGAAGACCTCCTCAGGATTATTGCACTTGAAAGCGTCAGGAACAAAACGATTATTATTGCCGAGGATCTCGGCACAATCGGTGAGAATGTGAGGGAAACGCTCAGCAGGTTCAACATGCTATCCTACAGGCTCTTCTATTTCGAACGGAATTATCCTGACCCGTCATTCGTTCCCCCTGACGAATATCCGGAACTGGCATTGTGCTCTGTAACCACCCATGATTTGCCGACCCTAACCGGGTATTGGGTGGGGCAGGACATCATGATGAGAAAAAAGCTCGGGAAATATGCTGATGAAGCAATGTATCAGCAGCAGCTTAAAGAAAGGGAAAGAGACAAGGGGCTGATCATTGCAGCGCTGAAGGAGCAGGGGCTTCTGCCCGATGATTTTCCCTCTGAGGTTGCAGCTGTCCCTGAGATGACGCCTGAACTCTGCCGGGCGATCTACGGATATCTTTCAAGGACACCCTGCAGGCTGACACTGGTGAGCCTCGACGACATTATCGGCACGCTCAACCAGCAGAACATGCCCGGCACTGTCGACACCCATCCGAACTGGATACAGAAGACGCCCGTGCTGCTCAAAGACATGATGAAAGATAAAAGATTTGCTGAACTTGCAGAAGTGTTGAACGAAAATCTTCATAAGGAATGATTGAATGAGGGTTGTCTCGAAAAAGCTTAAATCCGGATTTCTCAGTGCCGGAGCTTTTTCCTCAGCGTCAACCGGCTGATGCCGAGCAGCCGCGCTGCCTCGGACTGGTTTTCCCTGGTGCGTGAAAGTACAAAATCAATGACCTGCCTGTCGACCTCACTGAGGATTTTCTCATAGATATTTGTTTCTTTCTTTTCGATTAAATTGTTCAGAA
>JBBIUL010000274.1:0-2846 GCA_037440265.1 Nitrospira sp.
CCTGGTTGAATGTATTCTGCCGATAGTCTCCGCAAAGCTCAGTGCCTTGAACTGCTGGGCAGTTACTGAGTAATATAAACATGGAGGTGAGCATGATAAAATTCAGCGGATTGAATCATCTTGCCATGGCAACCGGGGACATGACCGGTACGGTCCGGTTCTGGCGTGACCTGATCGGGATGAGGCTGGTGGCTGCGATGGGGGAGCCAGGATTCAAACAATACATCTTTGAAATGTCTTCCCGGGACCTCCTGGTTTTTTTCGAATGGCCGGGTATACTGCCGATCGATGAGAAAGGGCACGGCACCCCTGCAAAAGGACCATTGGGGTTTGACCACCTGTCGGTCGGGGTGGAAGGGCCGAACTGAAGGACAGACTCAATGCTGCTGATGTGTGGGTCTCAGAGGTGATTGACCACGGCTTTATTCATTCCATATATACCTATGATCCGAACGGCATTGGCGTTGAGTTCAGCTATCTCTGCAAGACATCCGATACCGATATCAGGAAGACCCCTCTGTTTACTGATAAGTGCCCCTGTAATGCAGCCCGGGAAGGGGCTGAGCCGAACAGGAAGGCATGGCCCAAGGTAAAAGACCCTACCAAGGAAGAGGAACGGAAGATATATCCCGGAGATTTCTTTTTCATGGAATGAGGGTGATACGCCCTTTACATCTCTAATGCAGTAAACTTGGCTTCGAACTCCCTTGTCTTTTCTTCAAGTTCCCTGGTGAGTGATTCGAGTTCTCCGAAGAGGGTTTCAATTTTCAGTCTTGACTCATTGGTAGATACAGAGAGGCGTCTGATCAGTTCTGCATCCCCCTTTACAGAGGCCTCGACAAGGGCATGAGTATCCTGTTCAAGCTCGTTTTCAAGCTCCATGATTGTCTCTTCAACCTCTGATACCCTTGTCTGAATGGGATTCAGGGTCCTTGAACGGCTGTCGATCAGTTCCGCGCGTATCCTCTTCAGTTCTTTCCTGTTTGCCCCATTACTCTTTTTTTCAGTCGGTTGTCTGCCGGAATCTGACGTGTTTTGCTCGCTGCTCCATCCGCCGCGGCTGATAAAATCCTGATAGGTTCCGTCAAAAACGCTTACAGTCCCGTTGTCGAAAATTATCAGTTTGGTAGCAAGGGCATTCAGTACCATCTCGCTGTGGGTAACGATGAGCACTGCCCCGGGAAAGGAGTCTATTGCTTCGATAAGCGAGTCAACCGATTCCATGTCAAGGTGGTTTGTCGGTTCATCGAGCATGAGCAGGTTTGCAGGGCTTACAATGATCTTGCCGAGGAGAACCCGGCTCTTTTCTCCCCCTGAGAGGACCCGTATCTTCTTTAATGCATTGTCTCCCTCGAACATCATAATGCCGCAGAGCGTGCGGGCTCGGCTCCTGCCAAGGTCAGGACTGACCCCGAGTATCTCTTCCTCTACTGTATTGTCGGGGGAAAGGCGTTCTATATTGGTCTGGCCGAAATAGGCGAGCCTGAGCTGCTGATGATGCGTTACAGAACCGCTGACCGGCCGGAGTTCAGATGCAAGGAGGTTCAGGAGTGTAGTCTTCCCTTTGCCGTTTCTGCCGATGACCGCTATCCGGTCACGCTTGCCGACCGCAATGCTGAGATCACGGATCAGCGGTTCTCCGGCTGGTTCAAAGCCAAAGGTAACATCTTTTGCCTCGATCAGGACCTTGCCGGTGAAGGATGCAGGCATGAATTCGAAATCGAGTGTTCTCTGTTCTGAAAGCTTCTCCAGCCTGTCTTTCCTGTTGAGCCCTTTTATTTTTGACTGCACAGCACGCGCCCGGGTTGCCTGCGCCCTGAACCTGTTTATAAACTGCTCGATATCGCGACGCTTTTTCTCTTCATTAAGCCTGGTCTTTTCGTAGACCTCTTCTTCTGCAAGTATCTGCTGGTAAAGCTTATGGGTTGATCCCGGGATCTTCCTGATTTTGTTCCGGTGGATTCCCATGGTGTGTGTTGTGACGCTGTCCATAAACTCCCTGTCATGGGTTATCAGGATAAGCTCTCCCTTCCATTCTCTCAGGAACCTCGTCAGCCACCGTATTGAAACGATATCAAGATAGTTGGTAGGTTCATCAAGGAGCAGGATATTCGGTTCAGAGACAAGGAGTCCGGCAAGGTGCAACCTGACCTGGTATCCTCCTGAGAGTGCATGGGGATGAAGCAGAAAATCTTCCTCGGTAAGTCCGAGGCCCATCAGGATGGTCTCTGCCTTATAGGACTCGTCGGTCCCGTCTTCTGAGCGTTTGAGGCCAAGGCAGGCCTCTTCAAGGACAGAAGTTGCGCTGAAATCGAGGCGCTGGGAAAGATGCCCGACCGTATAGCTTTTTGGTGTGCTGATAACCCCTGCATCAGGTTTTTCTTCGCCGGTTATCATCCTGAGGAGCGTTGTCTTGCCGTGACCGTTTCTGCCTACCAGCCCGATACGTTCACCGGTTCCTGCTACAAATCCTGCATCATCGAATAAGACCTGTGTACCGTAAGCCTTTGAGAGATTGCTGACCTGGATCATCCATATATTTTAAAGGAAAGACAAACAAGAAGTCATAATTTGGATTATACTATGGCATGTCATCAGGTGAAGAAAAGGCATGGAGCGTTCTCAGGGAGATTGACACAGCAGTCGTCTGCAGAAATGCGATGGTTGAGTTCGACGCTGCTGCAAATGTGTATCTGCTGAAGTCGTTCGGGATGGATGTTTTTGTTGATCTTGCGAAAAAAACCATTACCAGTCCTGCACCTGAGGGTGATCTCCTGCTTGAGAAACTCGGATATTTTTCAAAGCTCTCCATCCTTTTTTACCTTGTGTCTGCCAAGGACATACCG
>JBBIUL010000275.1:0-2825 GCA_037440265.1 Nitrospira sp.
CTCATCAAAAGCGATCCGCTTATGATACAGGGACTCGGCACTGTTCAGGGTATCAAGCATTTCAGCGTTGTCAGGGAAGTGAAGCTGCGAAATGCTTTCCGTGATCGGCGGAAGGCTGTATCTTTCCATGATTTCTTCAGGTACGGTGTCCCGGAGTTCTTTTGCATAGCTGCACACGATCCCGTGCATTATTTTCCTGAACTGTCTCTGACTTATCCCTTCTGTCAGTCTGTATACCGGCACCACCCTGTTGGTATGGACAAACGGGTCATCCTCTTCGCTGATGATTTCATATTGCGGGTTATCGATAATCAAACCGGACGCAGTCCGCGTGTTTGCTTTCACCCTGCCGCTGATGATAAGTTCCTGCCCTGAGGTAAAGTTTTTTTTCAGATACGGCTGATTAAACCATCTGCCGTTCAGCAGTCCGGTCCCGTCTGTTATTACCAGATTGAATACCTGCAGTCGCCTGCCCCGCAGCCTCACGACATCTGCTGAAATCACCGTCCCCCTGACGGTCTCAATTCCCCCGGACTGAATAGCGGATATCGTTTTCAGACTGCTTCTGTCTTCGTAACGATAAGGCAGGCAGTAGAGTGCGTCTTTTATGGTAAGGATTCCAAGGCGTGAGAAAAGTCCGGCCCGTTGCGGACCAATCCCTTTTGCTTCCTGTAACGGCAGATCGGAGAGGTCACTAGCCATCAACAGACAGCTTGTCGTTCTTCTCGTTTTCCTTCTTTATGGTGTCTTCAAGCGCCTTGTCAGTCTCTTCAAGCCGGATCTTCGAATACTCGGTATCGCTTATGATATCGATATCCCATCCGGTAAGTTTCATGGCAAGCCGCACGTTCTGTCCTTTCTTCCCTATTGCAAGTGACAACTGCTGGTCGTTTACAACCACCATTGCTGTCTTGCCTTCTTCATTGATGCCGATTTTGTCGATGCTGGCAGGACTGAGCGCCCTGGATATCAATATCCGGGGGTCGTCATTCCAGGGGATAATGTCAATCCTCTCTCCCCTGAGTTCACGCACGATGGTCTGTACCCTTGTACCTTTCATGCCTACGCACGATCCGACAGGGTCAACAGCAGTGTCTTTTGAGTAGACCGCAATCTTTGTCCGTTCTCCCGGCTCTCTGACAATATTTTTGATAATAACAAGGCCGTCATTTATTTCAGGCACTTCCATCTTGAACAATCCGGCAACAAACAGCGGAGTTGTCCTTGATACGATGATGACCGGCCCCTTAGGCGTTACCCTGACCTCTTCGATCCTGGCTTTTACCGTATCCCCCCGCTTCAGGTTCTCATTCGGCAGCGTCTCTTTTACCGGGAGCAATGCCTCGGTCTTGCCGAGATTAAGAAAATACACCCCCTTTTCCTTCCGCATGATAGTACCGCTGACAATCTGCCCCGCCTTGTCCTTAAATTCATTGTATATCACATCTCTTTCCGCTTCCCTGACTCTCTGGAAAATAACCTGTTTTGCGGTCTGTGCAGCAATCCTTCCGAGGTCATGCAGGTCAAGGGGGATGTCAACGGTATCTCCTTCCTTCTTATCAGGGGATAGTGCGCCGGCATCCTTTAGCGAAATCTCCTCGTTTGGGTCAGCCACCTCGGACACAATGGTTTTTGTCTCAAAAACCGTTATGTTGCATTTCTGACGGTCGATTGAAAGGTTTATGTTCGACCTGCCTCCATATTTTTTCCGTATGGCAGAAAGGAGTGCAGACTCGAGCGCCTCGATCAGGACTTCTCTTGAAATCCCTTTTTCCCTGCTCATCTGGTCTATAACGTAACACAGTTCTTTTGTCATTTGAATTCTATCTCCAGTTTGGCCCTGACTATCTGAACAAATGGAATATCAACCGCTGTTTTATCATCAATAAGTATGGTCACCTGGTTGTCTCCGACGTCAGTAATCATGCCAATAAAAAAGGTCCGGTTATTTATATGCTCCTTTGTAACAATTCTTGCCTTTTTCCCGATACTTTTTAAAAAATCTTTCTTTTCCTTCAAAGGGCGGTCAAGCCCCGGAGATGAAACCTCAAGCACATATGCGCCCTGTATGGGGTCTTCCACGTCCAGAAGGGCAGAAAGAGCCCTGCTGAATGTTTCGCATTCATCGAGCGTTATCCCTTGATCCTTGTCAACAAACACCCTCAGCACAGGCCTCCTTGGATTGCCCGCTAATTCGATGTCAACGACTTCCAGTCCGTAGTCCGATGCTACAGAATTGGCAAGTTCGTGAATCTTCCTGCTTTTTTCAATTGATCCCATATAAAACAAAAGAGTGGGATTGCCCACTCTTCAGAATTCACTTTGCTTAGCTTGAAATACAAGTTCAGTATATCAATAGACCCAGGAAAAAATCAAATACAATTTTATGGTTACCACGGCTTTTCTGATTTTTCAATGGAACTGCCTCTTTTTTGGGTGCATTTTCATCAGAGAACGTCTTATTTTTTGTTTAAAATAATAGCTATTGTCATTCATATATTCTATAATTAGTTTTAAAAGTAATGAGAAAGGGTTACAGTTTTACCGCCTGTCGGCCATTTAAATAATGCGTAATATCAAAAGGTTAGGCATAGAGTGAATAAGAATGCATACAATCGCATAACTCTTGAGCTTGTCCCGGATCCGATCGTCCTCCTCCGTCCGGACGGCAGGATATTTGATATAAATCTGAGCTGCGCGAGACTCTTGGGACAGAGCAAAGAGGAACTCGTCGGCTCGGATGCCGGAAGTTACGAGTTGTTCAAAAATCTTCTGGGAAGAATTGAAGAGTCGCTTTTGCAAAACAGGGAGGATTTTGAGCGGAT
>JBBIUL010000276.1:0-2784 GCA_037440265.1 Nitrospira sp.
CTGTTGAACAGCGGCTCATGCTCAATGCACGGATTGTCAGAAACGGAGAGAAAATATTCGAAAACCTGGTGCTGAACGACGTCGTGATCAATAAAGGTGCGCTTGCCAGGATAATAGACCTCGATACTTTTATCAACGGAACATACATTACCACGTTTAAGGCTGACGGCCTGATCATTGCAACCCCGACCGGATCGACAGCATATTCTTTGTCGGCAGGCGGACCGATCCTTTACCCGACGCTGCACAACATAGTTCTGACCCCTATATGCTCCCATACCCTGACGAACAGGCCGACAGTGCTGCCGGATGATTTCAGGATCAAGGTCATACTCAAGACGCTCAGTGAAGATGTCTTTCTCACGCTCGACGGCCAGGTAGGACATTCACTGAGAATGGATGACATGATAGAAATCGAAAAATCATCTTTTACGACGAAACTGCTCATCCCTTTTGAGCGCGACTATTTTGAAATACTGAGGACAAAACTCAAGTGGGGAGAGAGGTAATGCCGGCTTATTTTGTGCTGGCCGGGCTGCCATGGACGTAAAAGAAAAAACAGTGTACAGCGATGTGAGAACCATGTTGCACTACTACCGTGCCCTGGGTATAGAACACCTGCCCTTTGATATAAGACGGCCCGGTCAGGCTGAACGATTGTCCGTGTCCGATAAACCTGCGGCCCTTGCTGTCCTGCAGCGCAGTGCTGAGAAATGCTTTCAGTGCAAACTTGCAGGAAGCAGAAAAAATGTTGTATTCGGTGACGGCTCTCCAGATGCAAAAATAATGTTTATCGGCGAGGCCCCGGGGAAGGAAGAAGATATACAGGGGTTGCCCTTTGTGGGGGATGCCGGGATGCTCCTGACCCGCCTGATTGAAAAGATGGGGCTGAAGCGCAGCGATGTTTATATCGCCAATATCATAAAATGCAGGCCTCCAAAGAACAGGGACCCTGAATCAGATGAGATAGAAAGCTGCATAGGATATCTTGAGAGGCAGATCGAGATCATCAGGCCCGAAATTATTGTGACGCTCGGCAGAATCTCTCTGCAGACCCTTATGCAGAATGCGGAACTCAAGATTTCCGCTGTCCGTGGAAATTTCATGGAATATAAGCAGATCCCGGTCATGCCTACCTTCCATCCGGCCTATCTTCTGAGAAATCCGAAAGACAAGTGGCTGACATGGTCTGACGCGCAGAAGGTGATGGAAAGGATCAGGGCATGATTCATGGAACAACCTGCAACAGCCTGCTTAGCAGAAGGGATATCGCTGTTGTGGCGCTCTCCTGTGTTTGGCTCTGGCTTTTTTTGATGGTCCCCTGCGAGGCCCTTTCTCTTTCCGCAGACAGGGTGCTGGCAACGGTCAACAATGAAATCATCACCCTTTCTGACTACCGGAAATTTGCTGCCAAACTTGACCAGCAGGAGACTACGGATGCAGTAAACGAAAGGATACTGAAGAATCTTATAGAGGAGAAAATAATACAGCAGCATGCCAGAAAGGCAGGGATCGATGCCGCTGAAAATGAGGTGGAAAAGACCCTTCTGGAATTTCAGACACAGAACAGCATCAGCAGGGAAGACCTTGTCCGGTCGCTTTCTGAAGAGGGCATAAGCCTGGACGACTATAAAAAAATGCTGAAAGAGAATATAATATCGCTTAAAACCATTGACCGCGAAGTAAATGCCAAGGTCTTTGTGACAGAAGCCGAGACCGCTGCTTATTATCAAAGGAACAAAAAACTTTTTCTGGACAAACCTGAGAAAATGGAAGTCAAGGCAATCCTCATGAGGTTGAGTGATTCACCTTCAGTAACTGAAGTCACTGACCTGAAGCTGAAGGCCCTGAAGGTCTATGAGCAGATTCGGTCCGGTGAACCATTCGACAGGATGGTCAGTCTCCATTCGGAACCGGGGCTGAAGTCTCGAAACGGGCTTCTCGGAGAATTTGAAAAAGGGGTGTTGATATCCCAGCTTGACCGGAAATTAAGCACCATGAAAGAACAGGAGGTCAGCGAGCCTATCTGGACAAAAGAGGGCGTTTATCTCCTTTATTTGACCAAAAGAAAAGACGAGACATATATACCGCTCGATGTCGTCAGACAGCAGATACAGGAGAAGCTTTACCATATTAAAAGAGAAGACAAATTCAACGAATGGATGAAAACGCTTTGGGAAAAATCATCGATAAAAATAAAATAGTATTCATTCTTCTTGCCCTGCTGTCGTTTGTTTCTATGAACTGCCGCAGTTCATCTGCCGCGCTCCCTGAAGCTGTATTGTTTGAGCAGGCGTACGGATATTATCTTTCCTATCAGCCTGACAGGGCCCTCGAGCTTTTTGATACGTTCCTGAAGGAATATCCTGACAGCTCGGCAAAAGATTCCGTTCTTTTCTGGAAAGCCAAATCATTGCTGCAGCTGAACAGACAAAAAGAGGCAATAGCCCTGTTTGAAGAAATACGGGCGGGCTTCCCTGAAAGTTATTTCAGCCAGTTTTCCGAGAAAGAGATTGAAACACTTGGCCGTGCGGGGACGGCAAAAACTAAAACATCACCCCTGCCAGAAAAAAAACCTGAGACTGCAGGAGACGCTTCCGTTTCTCCGTCTGAAAACAAATTGAAAACTCTTGAAGCTGAAAAAAAATCTCTTGAAGATCAACTGTCAGAACTGAATAAAAAAATACAGATATCCGAAAAGGACTTGTCTGCATCGCTCAGGGAAAAAGAAGCCCTTCAGGCCCAGCTTGAGCAGGAGAAGAAGCGGAGCGAGACATTGGCACG
>JBBIUL010000277.1:0-2776 GCA_037440265.1 Nitrospira sp.
GACCCATATCCGATTTGCCTTGCCGTATTTGTTTTCCAATATCAGAACCATCTCTTCGGTAGTGGTTACATCGGCACGATTGCCGTTAAATACTTCAAAGGCAAGCTGTAATCCCTCCCGACTTGTTACAAGACCTATACAAACCTGCGGACAGTCCGGACGACTGTCGCGGCTGTATCCTCTCTTTGCCTGGGGATTGCCCAATGCCGTGCCTTCAAAATACGCAGAGGTAATATCATAAAGGAGAAATGTAGATTGTCAAGACTTTTGACCCCTTTTCCGCAAATAGAATTGACCCCCTTCTGAAAAACAATGAGTTGAGTGAAAATCGGCTTCGCCAGAAGCTCTACAATCGATTTTTTCCAGCCAACCCATATCCAACTATCCCTCTGTTTCTTTCTGCTTTGCCTTCTTAAGTTTATTTTTCAGCCTATAGCTGCTGCCGGTGATATAGAAGACGTTTGCGTGATGCACCAGTCTGTCAATGATGGCAGATGCAACTACGTTATCATCGAATACCTTGCCCCACTCGTCGAAGTTATAATTACTTGTCAGAATAATGGAGCCCTTTTCATATCTGATCGAGATAAGCTGAAACAGAAGGTTGGCCTGTTCCCGTGTTATGGGCATATATCCCAGTTCATCGATTATCAGAAGATGAAGCCGGGAATATGCCATGAGTTTTTCCATGATACTGGCATCTCTTTTTGAAAGCACCAGGTCTTCTATGAGTTTTTGCGCTGTTGTAAAGAGGACCCTGTATCGTGCCATGCATGCTTTCATTGCAAGGCCTACGGCGAGATGTGTTTTACCGACGCCTGGAGGTCCCAGAAAGAGCACATTTTCTTTCTGCTCAATGAAGTCCAGGCTGCTGAGTTTTATCACCTCCTTTTCTTTCAATGCCGGCTGATAAGAGAAGTCAAACTCATCCAGCGTCTTTTGATACGGCAAACGGCTCAAGTGAATCTTTGTCTTTACGGAAACTTCCGTCTTTCTCTTCACCTCCTCTTCGAGTAACAATGCTAAATATTCTTCGTACAGCAGATTGCTGTTTGCAGCACGAGCCGACAGCTCCTTATAAATCGGAATCATCCCTTTGAATTTCAATGCCTTCAGATGGCCTTCTATTTGTCTATACAGTTCTTCGCTCATATTGCAGCCTCCACCTTATAATCAGATAAGGGTCTTCTGATATCGGCAGATGGAATGATGCAGGGCTTATTGAGAATGTCAAAGGATTGTTCTTGAGGTTCTCTGCTCTGAAGGAGCCGCTTCACACTGTTTTTATGGTATGCGCCGATTTCAATGCACTCAGAAAGCACTGCGGCCACATCCGCAGTGTTGTAGACAACTGTATATTTCATGATCTCCTCAACGTGCCAATAGAGGTTGGCAGTCACTGAAGCCTTAAGGCCTTCTACATAGAGACTGCCCGCCTGGGGAAAGGTTTCAATAAACTTTTTAACTCTTTCGGCACGGTATATTTCCTTTTTCTTTCTGTAGGCATCATTTATCGCATCATGCTCAGGATGGGCAGGGCGCAGAGCCTTATCAAAAAGTCGTGCCGTATGTTCTGCAATCAGGTGCCCGCCCAGATCCCAGACCCTGATCTTTTTGCCGAATTCGGACTCAACCCGTACGTCTTTCAGGCAGTAGTTCATCGGTATCGGATATACTGCCCCACCCCATGATATGTATCCCTCATTGCTGACTTTCCTGACCGGTTTGTCATAAAGCATTGCCGGCTCTATCCGGGGAATCTCTTTCAGGTGCGGCTTCTCTTTCAAAAAGCGTTCTTCCGGTGATTCCTTCAGACCGCTGTGGGGCCGTGCATTGTACTTTTCAGTAAATGCTGAAAGGAAACCATCAAATTCAGAGAGCGTGTTGACCGCAAGGCCGCGCAGCAAGTGCTCCTGCAGATAGTAAAACGGCCTCTCAGCCTTGCCTTTTGTCCGGGCACGATAGTTCCGGCAGGCATTGGGCTGTATGCCATACAGCCCGCAAAACTTTAAGAACTCATCGTTATAGCAGACGATGCCGTCTTTCCGGTGTGTGATGACCATCTGTTTTGGATTATCGATGATCAGTTCCGCCGCAAAACCTCCGAAATGCTCGATTGCTCCGGCGATTGCTCGTATGACATCTTGTGCGGCTATGTCCAGCGAGCTGACATAGTATTTCTTGCGGCTATAGCTCAGGACTACTTCGTGAAGATAGATCTTCACCGGTTTCCCTTCCACCGGCAAATGCCATTCTTTCCAATCATATTGCATCTGGCAGCCGGGCTCCGTCTCTACCCTCGTCGTAACTTTTTCACTTATCTGCTCGGTCTCTTTTTGGGCCGCAATATGTCTATGCACCGACGAAAGCGACCCCCTGTAGCCTATCCGAAGCAGTTCATTGAATATCCTTGTCCCTATAAAGTGTTTTTCCAGCATTGTTGTTACCTGCTCAGCATATGGCTCGACAACCTTTTCATATTCACGGGTCTTGAATTGCGGCGGGTCCAGGCTCCTCAGATATTTCCTGACCGTGTTCTTCGATAGTTTCAATTTCCGGGCTATTTTCTTGATCGATACCCCTTGGGCTTTTAATGCCTTCACCTGCTGCCACTTATACATGCTTATCACCCTTCTTATTCCCTCCTTCCCTTTTTGGAAGGAGATTATAGGTTATTAGGGGGTCAATTTTAAATGCCGATAGGGGGTCAAATGTATCTTACGATCTACAACCTTGTTGGCACACCAAAATCCATGCTCAGGAAATTCGAGCATGA
>JBBIUL010000278.1:0-2759 GCA_037440265.1 Nitrospira sp.
ACTGTCTGAGTGAGGTTGCAGCTTTGTCAAGGGCGTTATTGATAAGCCAGAATGTGCCGGCCTCCCACATCAACTCCGGGTTATTGGGGCTGATTCTGACAGCCCGCTCAAGAGCATACTCCGCTTCAGTATTCTGACCTTTTGCCTGGTATGCTTTTGATATATCTATCCACGCACCTGGCTGGAGGGGACTTATGGCAAGAGCCCTGCGGTAATGTTCTACGGCCATGTCCATATCAGGCCTGTTTATATTCAGATGGTAATGCCTTGCAAGAAAATAGTGATAGGCAGGGTTGCTACGGTCGAAATGCAGAGCTGACTTTAGGCTGTCGCCTTCAGTTGTGGAAAGCACAATCCACCCGAGAAAGGGCTGCAGGAGTAGCCACAGAAGAACAATATATGCCAAGCCTGCAAGGACTGTTATGGGAGCTGAGAAAAAGGAAGATCTTCTGCCGTCAAGCTCATTTAGTTTCATCAGTTCCGTAGTTCTGATAGTAATATTGATAGTAGGAGGAGTAGCCGTATTTCAGACTGGATTCATTTATTGCGTTCAGGACAACTCCAAGGACTTTGGCATTGACGCTTTCAAGAATCCGTTTTGCCTGCTGGGCAGCTTCTTTAGGTGTTGAGCCTGACTTGACAACCATGATTACGCCGTCAGTCTGCGTACTGGTTATCGCAGCGTCTGCGAGACCGAGGATGGGCGGGGTGTCAAAAATGATAAAGTTGTAAAGGGGATACAGCCCCTCTATGAGATCTCTCAGTCTGTATGAACTGAGCAGTTCAGCAGGGTTCGGGGGGAGTGGCCCGGAAGTTAAAACGTCGAGTCCGGGGATATCAGTCTGTTTAATGAGTCCTTCGCCAAATTCAACATTGCCGGAGAGAAATGAAGAAAGACCTGATGTATTGCCGACCTTAAAGGTCTTGTGCAGTCTCGGCCTGCGCATATCAGCATCAACAATAATGACTTTTGCATCTGATTTCGTAAGGCTTATGGCGGTATTTATGGAAGTGGTTGTTTTGCCCTCTTCCCTTCTGGCACTGGTGACCATCATGACCTTCGGAGGCTTGCCGGCTGTGGAGAACAGGAGAAAGGTCCTGAGTGAAGAGTATGCCTCTGTAAGCTGGCTCTTGCTGTCGGAATGGCTTATAAGTTCAACAGGCAGGGTTGTGTCCTTGGCGCTATAAAGAGGGACAAGTCCGAGTGAAGGCATGAACATCCTCTTCTCAATATCTTCCGGGGTTTTTATGGTGTTGTCAAGGTATTCTGCAAAGAATGCAATCCCAACTCCGCCGAACAGTCCAACAATGAGCGACAACAGAATGTTCAGCGATTTTTTTGGTTTGAAAGGGCGTTGAGGGACTTCCGCCCTGTCAAGTATCTGGATGTTGCTTGAAGTGAGGCTCGCTGAAATACCGGTTTCCTTGAGCCGCTGAAGGAGTCCGTTGTACAACTCCTTGTTCGTATCGTTTTCCCTTTTGAGTATCTGGTACTGGACAGAACGGTTGTTCAGGTCGAGTGCAGCCTGCTTCTGTTTTTCGAGCGCACCGTTCAGGTAACTCTCCCGTTTAAGGGCAGCATCATAGTCTTTTCTGATGCTTGAAACGATCTTTTTAGTCTCATCTCCAAGCTTCTTGTTCAGCTGGTCAATCAGTTCCTTCAGCTTTATCATCTTCGGATAGTCAGGTTTGTAGATTTTCAGGTTCTGGTTGTATTCAGATTCCAGTGTGGCAAGGTCTTTCTTGAGTGAAAGAATCAGCGGATTGCCCATTACCAGTGAGCTTGATTCAGGATCGCCGGAGCGAATTTCATTATATAATGCTTCTTTGTTGATCCTGTCGGAGGTAGCTGCGGTCATTGAAGTTGATAATTCAGCGAGTCTCCGGGTGATTATATTGTCGGCTTCGGTCCCTGTCTTTTCTTTATCCAGGAAGATGATCTCGTTTTTGGCAGCGTATTCATTGAGTTTCTCCTCTGACTGCTCTACCTTTGCCTTCATGGTTTCAAGCTGTTTTTCGAGCCAGTCCCTGGCCTGCTGAGTTGCCTCGAATTTGGATTCGATGTTGAGCTCAATAAAAGAACGGGCGATAGAGTCAGTGACCTTTGCAGAGAGCTCAGGGTCATAAGAGACGAAGCTGACATTGACGAGCCTTGATTTCTGCTGCGGGCTTACTTCTATACGCTGAATAAAGCTGTCCACGAGGGCAGCATTGATGCCGTCCTCCTTCAGGAAGCTCTGCTGCTCGAGAAAGGAAGCGGTTTTTACCTCTGCTTTTCTCCCGACAAACTCGGGGTTTGAATCGAGCTTCATCTGGCGGATCACCCGCTTGGCAAGATTTCTCGATTTGAGGATTTTATACTGAGTCTGGTAATAATCTTCCTCAGGCCGTTCAACCGCATAGACGTCCTTGAATGACAGTATATTAGGGTTTTCCTTGTCGATCTTGATAGAGACGGTTGATTTGTACTGAGGCTTCATCATGAAGGTGCCGATGGTAACGGTCGTTACCACTGCAAGAAAAAAAGTGATGACAATCCATTTTCTGCGAAGAATTACCTGCAGATAGTCCCTGAGGTGTATCTCCTCCTCAGGAGAGGGATAATAAGTGCCGTGAGAAAGGGGATATTCCCTCGGCTTATCGAGGGCCCTGTTTTTGTTTTCCTGCCTGATGTTATTCTGATCTTCACTCATAAAAACTTAAAATATCGGAATCGTCCCGAAACTGATCAGTCCCTTTATCGTACTTACAAAGCCGTT
>JBBIUL010000279.1:0-2753 GCA_037440265.1 Nitrospira sp.
GATTTGTTTACGTTGCTGTTTCGGGGGTTTTTTCTGAGGAGCAGTATGCCCAAGAAGATTTCAGCGGCAGCAATGAGAAACAGCGGATACCCGATTATTTCAAACACATTCAATGCAATCCCTCTTATGTTTTATCATCTTATGAAAAGACTACACATAATCCAGTCGCTATTTTAGCTAAAATCAAATAATTCCATCCAGCAAAAAATCATATTCTGCTCAGTTCCGCTGAAGGAGATGCCTGACAAACATGCTTTCGTGCCGAATCTGTTATAATTTCCTGATGTTGGAAGCAATCATCCTCGGTATTGTGCAGGGGCTGACCGAATTCTTTCCGGTCAGCAGCACCGCGCATTTGATATTATTCCCCTGGTTTTTCAACTGGGACGGACTGGTTGATTCCCTCACCTTTGACATTGCACTGCATGCAGGCACTTTGTTTGCGCTTATCGTCTACTTCAGGAACGACTGGATATCGCTCGTCACAGAGAGGAAAAAACTGTTTTTCCTGATAATCATCGCAACATTCCCGGCCGCACTATTCGGCACGCTGTTCAATGACCTCATTGAGAACGCACTCCGCAGTCCCTATGTTATCACCCTCTCGCTTGTCATCGTCGGCATCCTCATGCTCGTTTCCGAAAAAAGGTATAAACACAAGGAAGTGGACGAGATAACCCTTGCCGACGCCCTCATCATAGGGTTTTCACAGGCAATAGCACTGATACCCGGAGTTTCACGTTCAGGCATCACTATTACCGCAGGCATATTCAGGGGTCTCAGGAGAGAGGCTGCTGCAAGGTTTTCTTTCCTCCTCTCTACACCGGTCATTGCCGGGGCAACACTGCTCCACGCAAAAGATATTGTCCTCTTGAATTCTGAAGACAATGTCCGGCTGTTTACCGCCGGCTTTGTCTCAGCAGCAATTACTGGTTTTCTTGCCATTAAATTCCTCCTCGGATTTCTCAGACGGTACCCTCTGAACGTCTTTGTTTACTACCGGTTTGCCCTTGCAGTTGTTATAATAATTGGGATATGGCTGAAAAACTAAGAAGAATAAAAGAAGAAGTGCTCGGGGTGGCATCGATTCTCGGCAGTATTTATCTTGGCCTGGCACTGTTCAGCTATTCAAAATGGGACCCCTCTCTTTTTACGTTTACGACAGCATCCGTAAAAAACTATGGCGGTATCATCGGAGCATACCTGTCCGATTTCCTGGTCAGCCTTTTCGGTCTGTCTTCATATGCCCTCCCGTTTTTTTTGTTTGCTTATGGTATCAGGAGGTTTGCCGGAAAAGAGGGACAAAAGGTCTACCTTCTTGGCGCCATACTGTTCATATTTTCATCTTCCCTCATGTCTTCGCTTATTGCCTCGACGTTTCAGATAACAGCCGAGAATAAACCGGGAGGAATTATCGGATCGTTTTTTACGGGCATGCTCAATAAATATCTCTCCGTACTCGGGGCGTACCTTTTTTCGCTCACCGGGTTCCTTGCATCAGTCATACTGCTCAGCCCGGTGTCAGTCACCTCACTCGCAGTAAGGAGGAAAAAAGCAAAGCCTCCATCAAGGCAGGCAAAGCCCAAAAAAGGGGTTGTCGAGGAAGAGATACTCATCCGTGAACCTGAGCAGGCACCGCTGCCAACGGTCATGCCTGAACGCAGTGCTGAGCCTGCCTCTCCGGCAGGCATCCCTGAGACTGAACCGGCTCCCGCTCCGCAGCCACGGTCCCTTAGAAAAACAGTATCACCTTCGGATTATGCGCTCCCTTCGATCGACCTTCTGAATGTGTATGATACGTCTTCGCTGAGACCTTCGAAGGACGATCTCCTGTCTAATTCTGCCATGCTCGAGGGCAAACTTGCAGACTTTGATGTTGAAGGCAAGATTACGCATGTACATCCCGGCCCGGTGGTAACCATGTATGAATTTGAACCGGCACCCGGCGTCAAAATCAACAGGGTGGTATCCCTTTCCGACGACCTTGCCCTTTCGCTCAAGGCCCAGAGCATGAGGGTATCGCCGATTCCCGGGAAATCGACAATCGGCATCGAGGTCCCGAACAAAACAAGAGAGGTTGTTTCACTCAGGGAGATTGTTTCCTCTGACAATTTCAGGAAAAGCCACTCCCTGCTGACCCTCGCACTCGGCAAGGACATCTTCGGCAACCCTATTGTCGCTGACCTTTCCAAGATGCCTCATCTCCTTGTTGCCGGCGCTACCGGAGCCGGTAAAAGCGTCTCTATCAATTCCATGGTAATGAGCATCCTGTACAAGGCATCACCCAAGGAAGTGAAGATGCTGATGATAGACCCCAAACTGCTTGAACTCTCCATTTACGAGGACATACCGCACCTTATCTCGCCGGTAATAACCAGCCCCAAGCAGGCCTCTGAGGCATTAAGGAAGATGGTCTTTGAGATGGAACGCCGGTATAAAATGCTTGCTGAAAAAGGAGCCCGGAACATCGATAACTTCAACAGCAAGGCGCATGAGGAGGAACGGCTCCCCTATATTGTCATCTTCATAGATGAACTTGCCGATCTCATGTTCGCGTCCGCAAATGAGGTTGAGGATTCCATTGCACGGCTTGCGCAGATGGCTCGTGCTGCCGGCATACATCTTATCATTGCGACGCAGCGACCCTCAGTCGACGTCATTACCGGTGTGATCAAGGCAAACTTTCCTGCTCGGATATCGTTCCAGGTCTTTTCGAAGATCGATTCAAGGACAATCCTTGATTCCCAGGGTGC
>JBBIUL010000280.1:0-2752 GCA_037440265.1 Nitrospira sp.
CACCGTTAACCTCATTTCCGCCTCCCGCAGTATTGACTACAAAAGGCTATTTTCGATTATTTTTCGTATCGATTTCTTATTTGAGGCAACGATAGGCTTTCGTATCGATTTTCTATGAGGCAATTCGATGCATTGATAATCCTGAGTTCTCATGGTAATTTAGTCTTAATTCTGGTCAACCAGAAAGGAGGTCTGCATTAATGAAAACATTGTCGCTGTCTGAGGCGAAGATGAAGCTGAGCAAACTCGTGGAAACCGTCAGCGCTACCGACGAGGAGGTTGTTATTACAAAAAATGGCGCACCCGCTGCGGTGCTGATAAGTCCCGACGAATTTGAAAGCTGGAAAGAGACTCTTGCCGTCCGTTCGGATGCATCGCTCATGGATGAAATCAAAGGCGGCTTAAAGGCACTGAAATCAAAGAAAAGCCGTCTGTACACGCTTGAAGAACTGATCTAAATGAAGTCTCAGGTCCGTAAGTTGAGAGTCCCGGATGATGTGGCTGAGCTTGTCCGCAATCTCCACCCCCATCTTAAAAAGAAAATAAAGCTCTCTCTTCGTCAAATTATGTCCGATCCCTCTTCGGGGAAAGAACTGAAAGATGACCTCCGGGGATTAAGGAGCTTCAGGGTAAGCCGGTTCAGAATTATCTACAGGGTTTCCCCTGCCAATCAGATAGAATACGATGAATACTGTTGCCGGAGAAAAGAATTGAGCCGGAGCAGGCCGGAACCGGGCTAATAAGCTACTGCTCACCCCTGAAATAGCTCAGCGCCTGAACCATTTCCTCCCTGCCGCCGGTAAAGAGGATAATGTCGCCTGCCTTCAGGGTAAAATCAGGCCCCGGGTTCGTTACCACGTCTGAATTCCTCCTGACAGCAATAATGGTAACCCCTGTTTTCTTTCTCACCTGCAGTTCTTTGATGCTCTTTCCGACGGCACTTGACTCTGCCGGGATCCTGAATCCGTCGAGGTCAATTTCAGGAAGCCACTCGCACTTGTCAAAGAGCTGCCGTTTGGGAAGTTCAAGGTTTCTCAGTGCCGTGTAGTTGCCGCTCCTGATCTTGTCGACCATATCCACTATCACGCTGTTCGGAAAATTATATTTAAAAAGGACCCTTGAGAAAATTTCAATGGATGTCTCAAATTCCTCGGGGATGACTTCATCCGCACCGAGCGCCCTGAGGTCATCGACCTCAGCCAGATACCGCGTCCGCACAACAATATAGAGGCCGGGGTTTTCATGCCGCGCAATAGCGACGATGTTCCTCGTCGAGGCAGGATCTGAGATCGCAACCACAAGAAGCCGTGCATGCTCAATGCTCAGCTTGTGCAGTATCTCCTTGCTCGTGCCGTCGCCATAGTATATGGGCTCTCCCTTTTTCCTCATCTCCCTTACCGAATCGCTGTTCATCTCTAACACCACATAAGGGATCTCGGCCTCTTTCAGCACCCTTGCAAGGTTTCTTCCATTCAGGCCGAACCCGACGATGATGACATGGTCATGCCTTTTCCGGCGGTGCCCCTCGGACTCAGCAGCCTTCTTCAGCCTCGCCGCTTTTTTCAGGAGGTCCCTTGAGGTCAGCCAGCTCGATATTGTCGGGGCAGCATTTATGACAAACGGCGTCATAATCATGGTCACCACGGATGCGGAAAGAAACACCTGGTAGAAATCCTCATTTATTATTCCTGCTGTTTTCCCTGCAATGGCAAGCACAAATGAAAATTCACCGATCTGGGCAAGCCCGAGCCCTGAATGGATCGATATCCTGAGGGGAGTGCCTATGGTCAAAGCTGCGGTCATGCCGGTGATTATTTTCAGGGTGAATATCAGGGCAACAGCAGCCGCTATCTTGAAACAGTTCGCAGACATGTAGTTTATGTCCATGAGCATGCCGACTGATACGAAAAAGAGTCCGATAAAACTCTCCTTGAACGGCAGTATGTCCGAGATCGCCTGGTTCGCATATTCCGACTCTGATATGATGAGCCCAGCGAGAAATGCGCCGAGAGCGAGCGAGATGCCGAATTTTGAGGTGATGAGCGCAATGCCGAAGCAGAGGAGTATTATCGTGGATATGAACAGTTCCCTGCTCCGTGTGTGGACCACCTGGTGCAGGAGGACCGGAACGATCCATCGGGCGCTGAACAGGACAGCCGCTATGATAATGACCGCCTTGCCCATTTTAAGGGCGATCTCCGTCATGTTGATTACATCCCCTGAGAGTGTCGGGGTAAGGAGCATGAGCGGGACAACACAGAGGTCCTGAAAGATCAGGATGCCGACCATGATCCGGCCGTGCGGCGAGTCGGTCTCACCCTTGTCGGCGAGCATCTTCAGGACGATTGCCGTACTGCTCAGGGCAATGAGGAAACCGAAGAAAATGGACCTGTTTGCAATGCCGGTAAACAGATAAGCGGCTGCAGCAGAGAAGGCAATGGTGAGAAATACCTGTATACCTCCTCCGGCAATAACCGCCTTCTTCATCCGCACCAGCTTGACAAGCGAAAATTCTATGCCGATGGCGAACAGCAGGAGTATGACACCTATCTCGGCAAAAAGCTCGATTGAATGGATATCATGCACTATCCCGAGGCCGTACGGCCCGATTATCGTGCCTGCGATAAGAAATCCCACGATCGAAGGGATCCTCAGCCGATGGAGGAGAAATACCACGATGGCTGACGTCCCGAAGATAATAACCAGCGTTTTTAGAAATTCAAGTTCCATGGTCAGTATATTGTAGTACAGA
>JBBIUL010000281.1:0-2750 GCA_037440265.1 Nitrospira sp.
TGTCAGTTCCCTAGCAGGAATTCTTGCACTTGCAGGTGGTAGCAGATTTTTTTGTGAGCTTGCGGATCTTCATATGCAGCACCCCCTTCCTCATGTGTATTCCGGCGATATGCCGATATTCGCTTATGTTTTAACTATATCATAAAAAGAACAGCGGTAATAGTCTTTTCCCGCAGCATTGCCAAGAAGTTCCGCCCGGTATCTGCATCCGCCCCTGCATGATTCAATATGTTCGCAGTTGCATGTAAGGTCTGCAAGTCTTACCGGATGGTTTTTCTCCCAGCACGTCAGAAGCCCTTCGTCAGCGGTGCCGAGGGGCCTGTGGCTGTAGAACGTGCATTTCGCACATCTGCCGTCTGCCATGACCGCCATAAGGTGAAGCCCGCATCCGAATCCGGCTGAGCCTTCATGCAGTCCGCCGCCGTAGCCATAGCCGAGATATTTTCCGCTGACAACCAGATCGACATGGAACTCACTGTTATACAGGAAACGGCCTGCGGCACAGGGGATGTCTACTGTCCATTCCTTGATCCCGAGGTCTTTGAAAGTGCTTTCCATCTCTTCAAAATCTGCAAGGTTCTTAGCGTGCACCATAGTTGAAACAGACACGTCGAATCCGCAATCGAGAGAAAGCTTTATTGCATCCATGGAGCGCCTGAAGGTATTTTCCCCTCTGAGCAGGTCATGGGCTTTCTCAAGACCGTCAATGCTGACCTGAATCTCATGGACATTAAGCTGCTGGAGCAGGGGTTTGTTTAACAGCAGACCGTTCGTGAAAAGTATTTTCCTTATGAAAAACTCCGGAAGCATGCTGTTGATCTGATCAAAATCAGTATGCAGGAGCGGCTCCCCGCCGGTGATTAAGACCCTCAGACCCTGAAGCGCTTCAAATTCAGCCAGGATTTTTTGTATGAGGGTGATCGGGAGTTCATTGTTTGGGGTATCCCCGAGATAACAGTGTCTGCACCTGAGGTTGCATCTGTCGGTTATCTGGAGCTCAAGGTATCTGAGTGATGGTTCCGGAGATTTGCATGGTTTTGGACGGCTGAGCCTGACAGGACTTGTGACTAATATATTCTCCTTTGTGCAATATTCAGCTAACCCGGTGTCAACAGCGCTGCAGCCGCTTGCTGACGAGCATTGTTCGAGAAATGCAAATGATTCGTGGTCAAGTTCATACAGTTCATCGTTTTTTATGTGGTATACGGATGGATGTTCAAGAGATTTCAATACTGCATGAGGCGAAAGAAAATAATTCATGGTTTTATTATACAGCAGAGCGTATGTCTGATATCATGGAACTATGGACAAGGATGAACTGGTAAAAAATCTCTGCGGGAAGTTCTGTTCCTATTACAAGCCCGCAAAGGACCCCGGACTTGCCTGCAACGGGTTTCTTGTGGCAGAGCGTCTGATAAAAAGCGGCAAAAAACTGACATTCGAACCGACAGGGAGGAGCATTGGAAAAACCGGGAGTCCCGGCCTGGTCCAGGTGCTCTGTGAACCCTGTCCTTTTTACGCGCATGACTGCGATTTTGCTGAAGGAAAAGCGGATGCCGAGCCCTGCGGAGGATTTATTCTTCTTGGCAGCCTCCTGCATGCAGACGTGATCGTTATTGACGACATAGGGAATATGCACTAAACTGTAAGAAATGAAAAAATACCCTGTTGCATCTCTTGCTTCAAAAAACAGCGGCGAGTATGTTCTTGGTTCGGCAGAACTCAATACCCATGCCTGTTATCTTGTCTACGGCATTCTGAAGGCAGGGGAAAGTGACAGACTTGTCAGCCCCGGCAAGGGACATGAGGAAATCCTCTGCCTCATCAGCGGAGAGGTCGAACTTACCGGAGAAGACGGAGGGACTGTGCTCAGGAAGGGGGAGGCGCTTCATCTCAGGGGAGATGACAGGTACCTTATGAGCAACAATAGCGGTGAAGACATTGTCTATGTAATTTCCGGCGGTCACAACGAAATCCATTCGCATTGAACTGGCCGCAGCATCCGGCTGAGATATGAACGCAGAGTTTTTTGGGGTTAATTAATCATGTTGAGGAGGTAGTATGGTTGTCTATTCTGTAACTGAAATTCTGGAACAGGCTGTCCAGACAGAAAAGCTTGGTGCAGGGTTTTATTCAGAGATGGCGAAAAAGTTTGCCGAAAATCAGGGACTCAACAGGCTTTTTTTAGATCTTGCTGCAAAGGAAAAGGCACATGAAAAGACCTTTGCCGCCCTCAAAGACAGGGTCAAAGACGTCAAGATCGAGGGGGAGGAAGAGTTCTCCAGTTATATGCGCGCTATTGTCGAGTCGGCTTTTTTTATCGGAAAAGACAAATCACTGACAACCATGCAGTTACCCAGGAGCATACAGGAGGCTGTTGATCATGCGATAGGGTTCGAAAAAGAATCACTGCTGTACTATATAGGATTGAGGGGTGCTGTGAAAGAGAGCTCTGTTGTTGATGAGATCATCGATGAGGAGAAAAGACATATTTCATCGCTTGTACAATTCAGACAGGGACTATCTTAGAGGGAATCACATGGATTATACCGTAAAGATCGGCGGCGAGGCAGGACAGGGCATCCAGACCATAGGGGAAACCCTGGCAAAGGTTTTTGCGCGCAGCGGCCTGCATGTATTTACCCACCAGGACTATGAGTCGAGGATCAGGGGGGGGCATAACTTTTTCCAGATCAGGCTCTCTGAAAAGCCGGTGATGGCATCGCGCACAAAGATAGATATTTTAGTCG
>JBBIUL010000282.1:0-2633 GCA_037440265.1 Nitrospira sp.
TGTCGCGTTTTCTTTTTTGATTTATAAGAAACACAAAAGACATCCAAAATATATTAATATAACCGTATGAAAAATATTGCGCTCATAGGGGATTTTCATGGTGAACACAACATCATAAAATCCTATCTTGAAGAAATGAATGCCAAATACCTTGAAGTCAGCACGGTGCGACTGCTGCTGAATTCAACAGCTATGCCCGACATGATCATTATCCTTGCCAGAAAAAGCCTCGACAGCCTGAATGAGGAGATTGGCCTGTTAAAGAACGAGCAGCAGATCGCAGAGATTCCTCGTCTTGTAATCCTGCCTCGGGCAATGTCTGATTTCGGTCCAGGTGCTGAATTGATATCTGTCGGTGGGGAGCCTGCATTCCAGGTGCCGATTGACAAGCTTATCTTTCTCTCTGCATTGGCAAAATTTCTCAAAATTCCCTACCGCCGGGTTTTCAGGATAATTATCACGATCCAGCCTGACGGGAGCAACATCAAATATTCCGGCATGTCTCTGGATTTCAGTGAAACAGGAATGTCGTTTCAATGCGTTGAGGACATCAGCGTTGGTCATTCACTTTCAGTGTTCTTTGTCAATCCAAAGAACAGAAAGAGGGTCGGGTTGAGGGCTGTTGTTGCCCGTAAAACACCAACCAGGACCGGAGGTGCAAATTTCTATGGAGTAAAATTTGCGGATTTGAAGGCTGATGATTTAAAAGAGTTGCAGGCCTTTATTACCGGCAAAACCTTGGTGTAATGCAAGTTAGTTGTATGAATTGATTATTTCTGTCAGCAAATAAAGGTAGTGATTATTTGTTCAACACTTTGCAGACAGTCTGTGCAAATGCCTTGTCTACGGTAAAGGCACCGTCAGGCTCCAGCACCATGATGAAATCAATCTTGTAGATCAGGTCTTTCATATATTTCATGCACCCAACGATCTGAATGCATTTAATGTTTTCCTTGTCAAACAGGCTGCTGATCTGTTTTATCTGCTGATCGGTGCGTTCATATATCTCATCGATGATCACCGTGCAGTTGTTCTTGAGGCTTAGGAGGCCGCTGATATCATCGGTGATTTTAAGATCCTTCTTTATGGCCATGATATGCTTGACGTACTTTTGATAACTCCCTGGCCTTGATCTGCCTTCATGGTCGACCGGATTGCCTATGTAATAGACATCAGGGCTGTCTTTCAATGCCTTGACAGCATACCGTATCTTTCCTGCACCCCGAATCCCGCACACGAGGATATTCTTGTAGCGGCTGATGACGTTGCGCATGTTTTCGGTGTTGTCAGGGGCGAAAACAACTGCATGCAGATCTGTATTGGCCGATTTTTGGGCGGTCCGCTGCGCAGCGGCCTTTTTCATGTGAGAATTGCCTTGAGAAAACAGTTCATTAATCTAATAGTAGCATTCTTTTAAACAAGAATCCAAAACTAATTAATGAACGATTCTTTCACGGTTTATTGCGTCAGCGATTTTGGCGACCTTTGACATTTCCCTGACATCATGCACCCTGATGATATGTGCCCCTTTTGAGATTGAGACCGCAACGGCGGCAGCAGTACCTTCGATCCTCTCAGCTGGAGGTGCATTGTCAAGGATTTTCCCGATGAATGCCTTGCGTGAGAGGCCAATGAGGAGAGGCTGACCGATCTGCCCGAATTCGTGCAGATGATTGATGATTTGAAGGTTGTGGTCAAAGGTTTTCCCAAAGCCTATTCCCGGATCGATGATGATCAGTTCCCGTGGGATGCCGGACTGCACAGCATGGGCTATTTTCGATCTGAAGTAGTCGATTAATTCCGGTATGAGTGCATCATACGAAGGACTGTCCTGCATGGTTTTAGGGTTGCCCGTCATATGCATGAGGATTACCGGGACATTATATTTTGAAACTACTTGAGGCATTCTCCTGTCGAAGGTCATCGCGCTTATATCGTTTACCATGGAAGCACCCGCCTCGAGCGCCCTCTCAGCCACTGCTGACTTACAGGTATCTATGGAGACAGGCACAGAAACATGTTTTGCAAGTTCTTCTATTACCGGGATTGTTCTTCTGATCTCTTCTTCAGGAGGGATTGAATCTGAGCCGGGTCTGGTAGATTCACCACCGACATCAATGATGTCAGCTCCGTCCTCAATCATCCTGAGCGCATGATCAACGGCAGAAGAGGGGTTGAAATACCGTCCGCCGTCAGAGAAAGAATCAGGGGTTACATTCAGGATCCCCATGATGCAGGTTCTGCGTGAAAAATCAAAAGAAAAATGTTTCCACGAGAGTTTCAAGGCTTCAGGGTTATGCCTCTGCGGTTTTCTGGGACTCCAGTTCCTTTATCAGTTCCTCGATTTCAGCGCTGTCCATGGTCTCTTTTTCAAGGAGTTTTTTGGCAAAGGCGTTGAGCGTCTCAAGGTTGTCGGTAAGAAGTTTCCGGGCCTGTTCATACGCTTCGGTCACGAGTCTTTTGACTTCCTGATCGATCTCCTCAGCAATTTTTTCACTGTAATCCTTGTGTTTGGCTATCTCCCTGCCAAGGAAAATCTGTTCGTCTTTCTTGCCGAAGGTAAGAGGGCCAAGACGTTCGCTCATTCCCCATTCAGTAACCATTTTGCGTGCAAGGTCGGTCGCGCGCTCAAG
>JBBIUL010000283.1:0-2632 GCA_037440265.1 Nitrospira sp.
CAGCTTGAGCCGGTGACTGGCAATGACATTCGGGGAGGGAAAAAGTGACTCAGACAACAATATATGGTGGTCGCTTGAGTCAAGCGGATAGCCCTAATAGGTTTTTAATGATGATCATTCAGACGTAAACTTTCCCGGCAAACCCCCAAGGAGCACATCAATGAAAACTGCGTTTTATTTCACTTTCATACTATTACTCATTTCAGCTATAGCTGCACAGGCCGCACAGGCCTTGTGTGTAAATACCGCAAAGGCTAATATCAGAACAGGTCCCGGCACTGACTATGAGATAGTATGGGAAGTTTACAGATACATGCCCTTCCGGAAAGTGGGAAGCTCACTGTCCGGAGACTGGTATGCAGTAAAGGATGTTGACGGAGATGTAAGCTGGATATACCGGAAACTCGTGACCGGGAAATATCGTTGTGTTGTGGTAAAAGCTGAAGAGGTAAATGTAAGAAAAGGGCCCGGCACGAACTATCAGAAAAGCGCACTCAGCCCGGCAAAAAAATACTATTCATACCGGTTTCTGAAGAGGCAGGGCTCATGGATAAAGATAAGGGATGACAGAGGGGTTTCCGGCTGGGTCCACAGAAAATTTTTGTGGGTGCAATAATATGCCCGCATAGATATAATATACAACATAAAAATATGGCGCTTCATGAACAGCGAAACAACACTGCAGAAAACAGCATCAAGATCCTCGGCGTTACCATTCGCGGATTTGCCCAGGCTTTATCCAGTCTTCATATAATCGCAGGCTCAACCGTTGAGAGTCTTTTCAAAGACATAGATGCAACAGACTGGTATCCTATAGAAAAACTTACCGAGCTTGAAAAAATGGTTTTGCAGAATTATATAAATGTGGATCCGATTCTGGAGAGGGTCGGTATATCTATGATGAACGACTGGTATTACCATGGTCCCGGGAAAGAGATCATAAGCAGCGGCGCCGGGTTCCTGCATTTCCAAAGCAGTTCAGAAGGCTACCATAGTCTGGTAAACGGCCCCCGGAATATCATCGGAAGCTTCAGCCTTCTGGAAATAGATGAACAGGGAGGCTCAGCACTGATACACAGCACCACCCCGTTTGACAAAAATCTCGAAAGGGGTATCATCATTGGCGGCATGTCCGCGCCACGCGACCTGCTTTATATCGATGTTGACAACAGCAAAGATGCCAACTACTTCAAAATTGAATTTCATTAATCGTTTGAGCAATAATCATACCGCATGAAACTGGAAGATTTTTTAAATCTGGCAAAGCCGCCTGCTGAGATCAATCTGGATTACCATGATCTGGTCAGGTTTTTCTGGAAATACAAAGGCATTTTGAAAGAACTTGAAAGAGACAGGACTTTCTGGCAGTCAACAACTGAAAACCTTGAAGTTGCCTATATAAGACTAAGGGACCTATCTCAAGAACTTGAAAAGCTGTCGATCCAGGACGCCCTTACGACATTATACAACCGCAGACACAGCCTTGAGCTCTTTGAAAAGGAGTTCAGGAGGGCAAAGCGAAGCAGGCATCCCCTGTCAATAGCTATCCTGGACCTCGATCACTTTAAAGGAGTCAATGATACCTACGGCCATCTGGTCGGTGACGAGGTTTTAAACAAAATCGGGATACTCATGAAAAGTACGGTCAGAAACACAGATATCTGCGGTCGCATCGGGGGCGAGGAATTTATTATCATATGTCCGGAAACTAATACCCGCAATATGTTTGAGGTCGCCGAAAAAATAAGGAAAAGGATTTGCGAACAACGGTTCAGCAGCAACAATGAATTCTTCACTGTAAGCGGAAGCCTTGGCATCGCTGAAATCACTGAAATTACAAAAGATATAAGAGAGATGCTCTCTCAGGCAGATAAAGCCCTCTATAAGGCGAAAAACTCCGGAAGAAATATGGCAGTGGTGCTCTCCTGAACTGATTGCAGCCGGCCACTGGCCGGTTCACTGCATCACATGGTCCTCATCTGCGCTGCCGGAGTCCTCAGCATGTTTTTTCTTTTTATAACTCTTTTTGAAACGCAACGAATATACGAGCAGAAGGGCAGTCAGTCCGCCTCCCAATACGGCAAGGAACAGCACGATCGCAAGAGATGCATCAAACCTCCAGAACAGGAAAGCGATAGATACAGGGGTGGCGTTCTGAACTGAGAATATCGCCACAATCGATCTGAGATTTGTCAATGCTTTCACCCTGTTTTTTAAAGGCCTCTTCAGAAGTTGATTTTTGTTTCGAGAGCGTTTCTTCAAAAGTAACGGTATTTTTCTTCAGGGATCCCTCAAGAGATGCAATACGGTGAGAAACAGCATTTATGGTTTTGACAACGCTCTGCAAATCAGCGTCAGGCCTCAGCTGGGTGCGCTGACGCAGTTCCTCCTCGGACTTCACAAATGCCTCAACTGAATCCAGTCGCTGCTGCAGGGTTTGGACATCCGCCCTGAGTCGCTCTGTCTCTTTTTCAATCAGAAGCGGCAGGCCGAAATAACCGAATCCCAACATTACGGCAATCAGCACGACCACAGCCAGAACAGTCTTCTTGACAGCCTCCTCTTACAGGATATTCAGCAATTTGGCAGGCAGTTTACTTCGTTCTGCCTTTAGGCGTCTTGGCGCCTGTCG
>JBBIUL010000284.1:0-2626 GCA_037440265.1 Nitrospira sp.
TGTCAGTGCACAGTACTGCTACAGTTCAGTGATTGCCTCCCCTTAGTCTCATTGTAGATTCAACCTGAAAGGATTTCTTTACGTTTTCCGTTTTTTTTTTGACCTATTTCGCTGATGTTTTGGCTGGGGCAGAAAGCAGACTATCTTTTAAGTGACTTGCGGTACTGTAAAGGAGACTTGGCTGTGACCTTCTTGAAGGTCCGAGTGAAGTGGAACTGATTGGTAAAGCCGCAGGCAAATGCAATATCGCTCATCGAATGGCCGTCTTCCCGGAGCATGTCTATCGCCTTTGCAATGCGGTACTTATTCAGATAAACTGAAAAAGGCTCTCCGAACTCCTGCTTGAACTTTCTTTCAAAACAGGACTCGCTCATGCCGGCAACCCGGGCAATATTCTTCAGCCTTATCTGTGTGTTGTAATATTGGTGAATGCAGTCATACGCACGGTTGAGACCCTCAACGCTACGGTTCTCAACAGGCCTTCTTAACCCAAGGGCATTCCTGATGCTTGCAATAAACTCATCCATATCAACCGGCTTTCTGAAATAATCTTTTGCCCCTCGTCTGAATGCGCTGACAGCAAGTTCCTCCGATCCTTTTTCAGCAATGATGATCACCGGAACGAGGGGCTTTTCAGATTTAAGCACCTTTAGTATTTTCACACAGGATTCAGCTGTTGCACAGCCGAGGAGAACCAGGTCGGCTCCATGGTTCACGATAAAACTGCGGGCACTTCTCTGGTTTCTTTTATGAACAAAACAGCATTCCTTGTTGAGACAGGACAGCCTCTTTTCATATCTATGGTTTGCTGAATCGACCAGAAGAACCGTATATCTCTTTTTTCTTCTCATAAGAAAACCTCTGCTACAAGGCAAAAACAACCATATTGAAAGCAAAGCTGTTTCAGCATCGTACTCGATACTATGCCGGGCAATATCAGACAAACTGCATGATTGTCAATCAGGATGGAAAAAATTCTCATCCCCTTTACAAAAATGTACAACATCATCCGCTTCCCCTATAAGCAGACTTTCACATGCCGTGCTGCTTCTTTTCTGTATCTATACTTTCATGATTAATCAGATTCTATATGAATTTTATGAAAAGCACTACCCCCGTTCAAAAAAACACAATTCTGAACCGGGGAATAGAATATTCGAACCTGCCTGACGGCAGTCAGGATCGTTTGTATGATTATGAAAAAACAAAAGGCCTGTACACATACAGGCCCTTTGCAACGACCGTGATTATTCTATAGCTATGCGTTACTTTATTTTCTTTACCTCAGCCACCTGTATTCTTGTCACTGCACGCTCGAGCGCTGCTTCTGCCCTTGCAAAGTCGCTCTCTTCGGCCTTCTTCAGCCGCTCCTCAGCCCGTTTCATTGCAGCCTTTGCCCGTTCGATATCAATTTCATCGGAACGTTCGGCACTGTCGGCAAGCACAAGGACCTTGTCAGGTCCTGCCTCGGCATATCCCCAGTTCACAAAGAAATACCGTGTTTCATTGCCGATCTTGCATGCAAGCATACCGATCTTCAGTGTTGTCACAAACGGCACATGCCCGGGAAGAACACCGAATTCGCCCTCGCTCCCGCTTGCAGTGACCTCGTCAACCTCCTCGCTGAACACCAGTCCCTGAGGAGTGACTATTTCAAGAAGCAGTTTTCCTTCAGCCATTATTGTTACCTCGACCACCCGAGTTTCTTAGCGTTTTCCTCAACCTCTTCGATACCGCCGCACATGTAGAATGCCTGCTCCGGCACGTCATCATACTCGCCGTCGACGATAGCCTTGAAGCTCTTGATGGTATCAGCGACCTTAACATATTTTCCCGGCCTGCCGGTAAATACCTCTGCAACATGGAACGGCTGGCTCAGGAAGCGCTGTATCTTTCTTGCCCGTGCAACGATCAGTTTGTCGTCCTCGGAGAGTTCTTCCATGCCAAGGATCGCGATGATGTCCTGCAGTTCTTTATACCGCTGGAGTATCTTCTGGACACTCCGTGCAACAGCATAATGCTCGTCACCTATGACCTTCGGGTCCAGGATCCTTGAAGTAGAATCGAGCGGGTCAACCGCAGGATAGATGCCAAGCTCTGAAATCTGTCTTGAAAGAACAACTGTACCGTCAAGGTGCGTAAACGCCGTGGCAACAGCAGGGTCGGTAAGGTCGTCAGCAGGCACATAGATCGCCTGCATCGACGTGATAGCACCCTTCTTGGTGGTGGTAATCCTTTCCTGAAGAACACCCATGTCGGTTCCGAGCGTAGGCTGGTATCCGACCGCAGAGGGCATTCTGCCAAGGAGTGCTGAGAGTTCAGCACCTGCAAGGGTATATCTGAATATGTTATCGATAAAGATGAGAACGTCCTGTCCCTCATCCCTGAAGTACTCTGCACAGGTAAGTGCGGTAAGCGCAACACGGGCCCTTGCTCCGGGCGGCTCGTTCATCTGGCCGTATATGAGCGCAACTTTTTCGAGAACGCCTGAGTGCTTCATTTCTCCGTAGAGGTCATTCCCCTCTCTTGTGCGCTCTCCGACTCCCGCAAAGACCGAAACACCACCGTGCTTCATGGCGATGTTATGGATCATCTCCATGATAACAACAGTCTTGCCGACGCCGGC
>JBBIUL010000285.1:0-2618 GCA_037440265.1 Nitrospira sp.
TGATCATGGAGCCGGGACGCTCTATCGTAGGGAATGCCGGGATCATGGTGACCAAAACACTCTATCTGAAAAAGGGCGAGGGAAAGGATTTTGTCATTGTTGATGCCGGGATGAATGACCTCATGAGGCCCTCTCTCTACGGCGCATACCACCATATCCTTCCTGTGCAGAAAAACAGGAGGTCGCACGTTGCTGCTGATATTGTGGGCCCCATCTGCGAGACAGGAGATTTTCTGGCAAAAGGGAGGCGGATACAGAAGGTGAACCGCGGCGAACTCCTTGCGGTGATGAGTTCCGGGGCCTACGGGATGTCCATGAGTTCGAACTATAACAGCAGACCGTCCCTTGCAGAGGTGATGGTAAAAGGGAAAACGCACAGTCTCATCAGAAAGCGCGGGACTTACACAGATCTGATACGGGACGAACTCATGCCCGGGTATCTCAAATGAAAATCCCTTTCACCAAGATGCACGGCCTTGGGAATGACTTCGTACTGATAGACTGCCGTCATTCAGAACTCAGAACTCAGAATTCAGAATTCAGCGAACTAAGCAGGAAACTCTGCGACAGGCGCTTTGGGATCGGCGCTGACCAGATCCTTCTGCTTCTCGATTCAGAAAAGGCCGATTTCAGAATGCAGATATTCAATGCAGATGGCAGTGAAGTCGAGATGTGCGGTAACGGCATACGCTGCTTTGCGAAATATGTCTGGGATAATAGGCTGTCAGATAAGAACATTCTTACGGTTGAAACCATTGCAGGGATTATCAAGCCTGAGAAGTCCGGCGACATGGTGAAGGTCGATATGGGCGAGCCGGTCCTTGAGGGCAGACGCATCCCGGTCAACCTCGACGGTATGGTGAAAGATTTCCCTTTAAAAATTATGGGGAAAGAGTTTAAAATAACCTGTGTCTCGATGGGCAACCCCCATGCGGTCATTGTTCTTGATGACATTGACTTGTTTGAGGTGGGGAAATACGGGCCGGTTATAGAGAACCATGAGCTTTTTCCGAACCGGATAAATGTCGAGTTCATCCAGGTTGTCGACCGTGATACAGTCAAAATGCGTGTCTGGGAGCGGGGGGCCGGCGAGACCATGGCATGCGGAACAGGGGCTTCTGCTGCAGCGGTTGCAGCGAACCTGAAAGGGCTTGCCGGAAAGCGAGTAAATATTGTTTTGCTTGGGGGCGAACTTTTGATAGAATGGAAGGACGATAACCACGTTTATATGACCGGCCCTGCGGTCACGGTGTTTGAAGGGGTAGTCAATATTTAGGGGGTAACATGGCTTTATCCGGGAGCAAAAGAAGAAACGAAAGAAGAGGACTCGAGATGCCTTTTGAGTACTCTCTGTCCGTGCTGAACTTCAAGGCGCTTCAGAAGGTCACCTCAAGCGGACAGACCATTGATATAAGCGATGACGGCATGGGGTTTTACACTGATTTCCGGCTTGAACCAGGACACATTCTCAAGATCAAGCGCAACGGCGACTCTTTCCAGACAGGGATGGTCAAATGGGTTGCAGAACTTGAAGGAAGATTCCGTGTAGGAGTTTTTTTATACAAATAAAAAGGTTTTTCAGGAGGAGAGATGATTCAGGGTTCAATAGTTGCAATTGTTACGCCGTTCAAAAAAGGCAAAGTCGATGAGAAAGCCCTCGGGGGCCTCATTGAGTGGCATATAAAACAGGGTACCAACGCCATTGTCCCGTGCGGCACGACCGGGGAGTCTGCCACGCTTGATTATGAAGAGCATTACCGGGTGATCCAGTTTACTGTTGAAGCTGTCAAGAAGCGGGTTCCCGTAATTGCCGGTACCGGTGCAAATGCCACAGACGAAACAATCATGATAACGAAGAAGGCGAAAAAATTTGGCGCTGATGCTGCCCTGCTTGTCTCCCCCTATTACAACAAACCGACCCAGGAGGGACTCTACCGGCATTATAAAGCAGTCGCAGATGCTGTTGATATCCCGATGGTACTTTATAATGTTCCGGGACGTACTGCCGTGAATATGCTGCCGACAACGGTTGCCAGGCTTGCTGAGATCAAAAACGTTGTTGCCATTAAGGAAGCCACCGGCGACATGAAGCAGGTCAGCGAGATTATAAGGCTCTGCGGCGATAAGTTAGCGCTTATCTCTGGCGATGACTTTACCACACTGCCGCTCCTTGCGCTCGGCGGCAAGGGTGTGATTTCTGTTTCTGCAAATGTTGCACCGAAGGAAGTCTCCCAGATGTGCTCAAGCTGGATGACCGGCGACCATGACAGGGCACGGAAACTCCACTACTGGCTGGAGCCCTTGAACGCGGCCATGTTTATCGAGACGAACCCGATACCTGCAAAGACAGCGCTTGCAATGATGGGCAAGATAAAGGAAGAGTTCAGGCTTCCTCTTTGTGAAATGGCTGCTGCAAACAGGGACAAGCTTAAAAAGGTGCTTCAGGGCTTAAAGCTGATTTAGGATCGATATATTTTTTGATAATATCGAGGTTCAGGTTCTTGAGGACTGCCTTCTCCAATGACTCCTCGTCAATGTTTCTGAGGTACGGGAAAATCCCGAGCAACGGAACAGGGCAGATCTGCATCAGTATCTGAGGATTGGTTTTTTCGGCAAGA
>JBBIUL010000286.1:0-2617 GCA_037440265.1 Nitrospira sp.
CGATGTCACCTTCGGCTCTTATCCGGTCATCGGCAATGCCGAGTATAAGGTCGTCATAACAGCTGAGTCAAAATCAGAGCAGGCACTTGAGAAGGCTGTCCAGGAGTTCAGCAGCAGCATTCCCGGACATATGCTTGTCAGGACTGAATAGGGGACAGGATGGGACGCAAAAGGATTTTAGGGAAGATTACAGACTTTATCACCGGGCATGAAATCACCGACACCGACGACGAGAGGCTGCGCCAGGGCATTGCCCGCATGCTTGTCAACAGCAAGGGGTATGCAAAAGAGGATATCGATACAAGGAAAAGGTTTTCAGTTGATATCGAAGGCAGAACGGTTTTCTCTCTCGTTGACTTTGTGATCAGTGTGGAGGGGAAGAGCCTGATCGTCATCAAATACGGCCCGGGGTCTCTCGTTACCCGCGAACGGCCTGCACTTGCTATTGCAAGGGTCCTCGAACCATATCTGATACCCCTGACCGTGGTAACGAACGGCATCGACGCTGAACTGCTCGACACTGCAACCGGAAGCGTCCTGGCAACAGGGCTTGACTCAATCCCTGACAGGCAGTCAGCCCTCGAAAAGTATCATACTGCCCGGGCAAAAAAACTTCCTGAAAAACAGCTCGACGCTGAGAGGCGAATCCTCTCAGCGTACGACTTCATGGAGCATTCACTCGAATGCGATGATGACTGGTGCGAACCTGAATAGCCCGGCTGCCGTTACTGCACCGCCTGGAGTTTCGGGATAAGCGGTTTCATCCCTTCGTTCTTGATTTCACCTTTGATCCCGATGATGACCTCGTGCAAAGGGATTTCTCTGCCGGATGCCTTGACCGCCTCTTTTGTCAGATACATCAGCCCGCCGCAGCAGGGGACTTCCATTCTCACCACAGTAATGCTCTGGATGGCATTGTCCCTGAATATCTCGGTCAGCTTTTCATAGTAGAGCTGCGAATCGTCCAGTTTGGGACAGGCGATGAGCAGTTTTTTCCCTTTGATAAACCTGCTGTGGAAGTTGATTGCAGAGAACGCGGTGCAGTCTGCTGCAAGCAGGAGATCCGCTCCCTGAAGATAGGGCGCAGTGGTCGGCACAAGCTTCAGCTGCACCGGCCAGTTTGAAAGCTCCGGCATGGTATCTCCTGCGGCCTGAGTAGTTTTTCCCTGTGCGGTAAAATCCATTGTTCTTGTGCCCGGGCAGCCGCAGAATTCTTCCTTTTTCTGTTTGGACGCATGGATATGTTTTTCAGTTGCCGCTTCGTCGAATTCCTCTGCATCCCGCTGGATGATCTTCAGCGCTCCGGTGGGACAGCCGCCGAGACAGGCCCCCAGCCCGTCGCAGTACATGTCCCTGACCAGTTTTGCCTTGCCGTTTACTATTTCGAGTGCAGCCTCTGCGCAGTCAACCACGCACTGTCCGCATCCGTTGCATTTGTCCTCATCGATTTCTATGATGTTTCTGATTGCCATTGTGGCCCTCCTATTACATTGTTTTTATCTGTTTTCAGTATAATTTACTCTTTCAAGCTTTGCTATGATCTATATCATGCAAGGCAAAGGAGGAATCAGCCGGAAACAGGTCGTTTTGCCCCTGCAGCTACTTAATGTTATACTATGCTAATTTTCAACGTGCCTGAAGGAAGACAAAATGAAAACGTGTTTTATTTGCCAGGAAAGCAGTGATATTCATCCATGGCAGCACCCATCGAGCGAAAAGGAATATGCATTCTGCAGCTACTGCCTTAAATCCATCATCGGGGTTTGTGCCGAATGCTCCGGCATTCTGAGCAAACTGGACCCTATCGGCATCAACAGTGACGGCCAGAGGATATGCTATAAATGCAGCGCATTGCATGACCTTTCTGCTGATGAGGCATAATCCCCTGGAAAGACATTTTGAACCATGGAACATATAAGCGAAGAAGAGAAATTCCACCAGATCAATACCGCCTTTGAGGTAGACAGGATATACCTGAATGCCCTTGACCGGCTCAGGGAAGAACTGACAAGCCAGGGGATTGACATAGACTCCGGGGAAGGCAGGAAGACCTTCATCCGTGCAGTCCGGAAGCTCAATGAACGCTTTGTTTAACACCGCAGGACCTAGTTGCAGTATGCACTGATTCATGCAAGACCATGAAATGCAGACGACCTGATTTTTTACATCCCGATTCACTACCACAGGGAAATGCCGGCCCTGCTCAGGCCCCGCAGCATGAACTTCCTGACATTCTCACGGACTGTCTTTCAGGGTTGCACATCCCCTTTACCAACCGCGATCATATCCGCCAAAAAGCCCTTGAGTTCCTTATCAATGAAAAAGGGTATCTGAAATCCGACTTTGCAATTGACCGGGAGATACGGTTCAGTCTCGATCAGTTAGAAACGGTATCTCTGGTTGACATATCGATAGTATTGAACAGCAAGACCCTGATGGCATGGAAATGCGCATCAGGATCATTGGTCTCGAGAGAGAGGCAGATAATAGCCTCTGCAAGACTTCTTGAGGATTATGTGATCCCGTTTGCTGCCGTGACCAACGGCAAAGACCTTGAACTGATTGATGCACTGTCAGAGAAAGTCATCGGAACCGGGTTTCACTCTGTTCCCCTGCG
>JBBIUL010000287.1:0-2593 GCA_037440265.1 Nitrospira sp.
CTGCCCTCTTCCGACCGGGATCATCGAGTCGATCGCCTTCAAGCCGGTTTGGAGCGGCTGGTTAACCGGCTGCCGCTCGATGATGCCGGGGGCAACGCTGTCAACAATCCTCATCTCCTTTGTATTAATGGGGCCCTTGCCGTCAATCGGCTGGCCGATTGCATTTACCACTCTTCCGCGCAATTCCTCGCCGACCGGCACTGACATGATTTTACCGGTCCGCTTTACCACATCACCCTCATGGATAAGCGAGTCCTCACCGAAGAGAACCGCACCGACGGTGTCTTCTTCAAGGTTTAGTGCCATTCCCATAACACCGTTCGGGAACTCGAGAAGTTCTGATGCCATGCATTTATCCAGTCCGTAGATCCTTGCTATTCCGTCACCGACAGAAACGACCGAACCTACTTCGCTGACATCGACCTTCTTTTCAAAGTCGGTTATCTGTTTCCTTAAGAGTTCACTTATCTCTTCAACCTTAATTTCCATGTCATCACCCCTTTATAAGCTCATCTTTTAAAAGCCTCAGCTGGCCCTTTATGCTGCTGTCATACATCGTGCTTCCCACCTTCACCAGCACTCCGCCGAGCAAAGATGGTTCCATAACAAATTCTATATCCACGTCTTTCTCTATCAGTTTTTTCAGAGAGGCCTTGAGTCTCTCCTCATGGCTCTTGCTTATTTCGACCGGTGTCAGGACGGTAGCCTTTGCGCGCCTCTTTTTCTCAAGATAAATAGCTGTTGCGGATTTTATGATTTCCGAAAGAGCGGCAATCGCCCTTGTGTCGCAGAGATGGATTATGAATTTAAGGCTCTTCTCGGAAAGTTTCACTTTTTCAGCCACCTGTTTCAGGATTTTTTCACGGTCAGCCTGTACAAACCCTGGATTCAGGAGGAAATTCCTGAATTCTTTGCTTTTGAGCATCATGCTCTCAATGACCGACAGTTCGGCAAGCGCCTTTGGAGCTTCCTCGATGCCGACGATGCTCATGAATGTCTTAGCGTATCTCTTGGCCTCTTTTACAGGTTTCAATTCTTGCCCTCGATCTTTGATAAGGATTCTTCAAGGAGTTTCAGCTGCTCCTCCTTGGTCAGTTTCTCTTTGAGCTTCTTCTCTGCAAGTTCCATGGCTATTTCGACAGCCTCTTCCTTGATGGCCTCTTTGGCCCGTTTCACCTCATAATCGATATTCGTCTTTGCCTGCTCGAGTATCCTCACCTTCATCTTTTCGCCTTCCTCTATGAGGTGGGCCTTCTCTTTTTCGCCGGATTGCTTCGCGGAAGAGATTATCTCATCGATCTCACTGTCTTTCACCTTGAGCCTCTCCTCAACCTCTGCAAGGGCCTTCTGTGCAAGCTCCTTTGCCTCTTTTGCTTCTCTGAGGGTCTGCTCGATCAGTTCAGTGCGTTTCCTGAAAAACCCTTTTAAGTCCATCTTCTTGAGCACAAACACGAGCAGGAATACCAGGACCAGGAAATTTATTACCGGCCAGAGGTATGCATCGAGGAGTGAATGTTCCCCGCCGCCCCCGCCGCCTGCAGCAGAAGCATCTCCAGTAGATGCGAGATGCAGGATGTAAAAACCAAACGAACCTAAAATGTGAAGCATGTAGCTTGCAGCTTGTAGCTTTTTCATGCCTTTACCAGCTTTCTCACTATCTCGTCAGAGAACTTTTCAACGTCAGCCCTGAGCGCCTTCCGTGCCTTTTCAGCCTCGCCCTGCAGATCTACACGCGCCTTTTGCAGGAGGTCTGATGCGTTTGCTTCGGCACCGGACATCAGGTTCTTCTGAACATCGATCCCTTCAGCCCTCAGTTTCTCAAATACCTCCTTTGCCTTGCCCCGTGCATCGGCAAGTTCCCTGCTGAGGTTCTGCATGCCTTCCTCTTTCTTCTCACTCATTGCTTTTGCAGCATCGAGACTGTTCTTTACCGTGTCTTCACGCTCTTTGAAAATCTTGAGAATAGGCCTGAAAAGGAGAATGTTGAGAATATATATCAAGGCAAGAAAATTGACAGTTAAGACAATAAACCAGAGTTTGTGGATATCTAACATCTTGTCCCCTTGATGAAAGAATTTAACTCAAAAACGCTAAAATCTATCACATGGCCAAAATGTTTGTCAAGACAAATAATACTTATAAATAGAAGGTTTCCTAAAAATTTATCTATAGGTTGATAAGTTATTTTTATCCGATATATAAATCAGCGTGCATATTCTTCAACTGTTTTATTAAGACCGTCCTGACAGTCAATCAAAAGGCATTAAAAACAAAAAAGAATATATCATTATCATGATCATGACTTCTTTGATTTCATGTACAACTCAAGAGGTAAAAACCCAACCCCAAAGATAATACAGACGATGCCCGCATAAACCAGAAGGACCGCTGCATCTCTTACAAACACAACTTCAACCCATTTCTCTGACGATTCACTCTTTAAGAAAATGCCTCTTCCTGGTGCAGAACTGTGGTCTGACACTACTGTATCGAGCAAGACGGTATCCTCTCTTTTTGCAACAACACGGTATTTTGGACGTAACAGGTTATACTCTCTTGCAGTAAGCCGCCCTTTCTCGAATTCCCTTTCCGG
>JBBIUL010000288.1:0-2578 GCA_037440265.1 Nitrospira sp.
TCCAATGACCTCTGGATGGCAAGGTCGACAATATAATCTACTTTATCAGCCTTATCTTTGCAATACGGACAGTTATCAATCACCTGCGATGTAAGGAAACCGCATTTTTCGCAGGCATAGCCTGAAGCCCTGTAATCCTTTACAAGGAGCAATTTCATTATCCTTCCTTCCTGAAGGGCTGAAAGGACATTGTCGAGACCGAGCACAGCGCTTTCTTTCTTTGATGTCCTCGTAAGCAGTTCATCAACCATCGCATCTTTTTCAGCCTGCTCATATTTTTCACAGCGCTTTCTTTCTTTGATGTCCTCGTAAGCAGTTCATCAACCATTGCATCTTTTTCAGCCTGCTCGTATTTTTCGAGCAGGGGCTCTGCCTTTGCAAGCACCTCCTGCATAGACGCGGATATCTGCATACTGAAATGACCTATGACTTTTTCAGAAATTGGCCGGGAAAGAAACCCTTTCGTCTTCGTGACGGCTTCTTCCGCACCGCCCAATAACAACCGGCTTATATCACCTGAAGAAAGCATCTGTTCAAGTTGTCTGACCGCATCTTTTATATGCAGATTCACATGATAATCGATATGCCGCTCAAAGCTTTTTTCCGCTAAACTGAACCAGCCGCCCTTCTTGTGTTTTCCGGGAACATTTTCTGTAAACAGTTCGCGGTATTCAGCTATTTCGCCGAGATGGACAGTAAAGAGTCTGGCAGATTCTTTGTCTATCAGCATTACTGCATATTGCCTGTGCTTGTCGATAATGTTAATCAAGGGTTTGATGTACGGGGTCTTATCAACGATCACGTCATTCTTGATGTTTACCGAGAGATGGAACTCCTCCCAGTAGTCGGCTTCAGAACAACTCAGGATAGCGAGCCCTTTCTTGAGGTTCCTTCTGTTCGAAAAAAAATAAGCCTCAATTTTTTCCATGTCGGGCTTGATTTTTTTCCTGATGTCCTTGCCCTGCGATTCGTAGGCGCGTTTCAGCATGTTTTTGATATGGATCGCATAATCTCCTTTCGCATTGGTTACCGGGTCTACATTCAGAAAACAGCTTACATAATACTTGTCATTTCCTTTTATCTTTGTGATCTTTGAAAGCTCATCCCTGTTAAGCATTGATACCTCCTTCCAGGTTTCTGAAGATTTCCAGAACAGACAGGAAAACAGCCATGATAAGCGGCCCCATAATCAGGCCGATGATTCCGAACAGTTTGATCCCTCCAAGAACACTGAAAAAAATAATGATCGTGGGCATTTTTGTCTTGCTTCCGATAATAAGCGGTTTCAGGATGTTGTCAACGGAGCTTATTACCAACACGCCGAAAACACCGAGGCCTATTCCGCTGAACAGGCTTCCCTCTAAAATGAGATATAGTGCATGCGGCCCCCATATTGAGAATGTTCCAAGGAGGGGGATAAAAGACATCACAAACATCGCCACTCCCCAGAGGACCGGCGAAGATATGCCGGAGAAATAGAAGGCCAGACCTCCGAGAATGCCCTGGATAATCCCGACTGCAACTCCTCCGTAGACAGTGGATGAAATCATGTCCTTTATTTGAGATTCAAGTCTCTTTTTCTGCTCTTCACTGAATGGTATATAATCTCTCGCCTTTGAGAGAAAGCCCGGGCCGTCCCTGAAAAGAAAAAACGCAGTGAAAATCATTATGACGAAGTTGATTCCGGCAGTAATGATGTTGGTGACCTTTAGAGAAAGTTTTTCGATCGCTAGTTTGCCTATCTTCCTGATATTTTCCTGGATGACCGCTTCAGAAGGCACATTTTTTTCACCCAGCAGCGCCTTTGCTTTTTCGAGGACAGGAGATGCACCGGCCTGCTCATAGAGTCTGCCGATGACATCGGGTCTTTCTTCGTTCATATGGAGGACAAACCCTGTCAGTTCATCGATGAGGGTGAATGAGACATAGAACAGCGGCGCTATGATTATTGCAAGGACAAGGATTATGGTTGTTACTGAAGAAAGTGTTTTTATTTTTATATGCCTGTTAAGAAAGGCAAATACCGGGTAGAATACAATGGCAATCACGACTGCCCAGGCAATTGGTTCAAGGAACGGACTGATGATCTTATAGCTCAGGAAACCCAATGCTGCCAGGATGAACAATACGGTCAGAAAATAAAATCTATTCGTGTTCAACACAAGCCTTGATAAAGTTGGCAAACAAACTGCGTGAAAAGGCATCTGAACCCCTTTCAGGGTGCCACTGGACACCTACCATAAACCTCTGCTGCTCAATATAAAAGGCCTCAATGATACCGTCGTCAGCATAAGCAAAAGGCCTGACCGCTGTCCCGCCAACATGAACGGCCTGATGATGACTGGAGTTGACCCTGTGCAAACCCTGTTCTACGTAAGGATTCCCGGCAACGCTGATGATATGACTGCCCTCACGGTGATCGATAGACCTTTCTTTCCCCATTGCAATATTCTGAAAAAGAGACCCTTTCAAAAAAACATTAACCAGCTGCATTCCGTAACAGATTCCGAGAAGAGGCTTCCCTTGTTTTATTATCTCACTTAAGAGAGAAAATTCAAAATCTATTCTTTCCCGGTCC
>JBBIUL010000289.1:0-2576 GCA_037440265.1 Nitrospira sp.
TGTCAAAAAAAGAGGACGGCTTAATGAATGCAAAGGGATGTGATACATGCAGGTTCACCTGCAAGATGTTTCTGGAAGACTGTGACTTTTATCTTCCGGAGAGAAGGCAGAGCAAAAGGAAAGGAAATGAAATCCTGATGCATTTCTGGGCCAATATTTCTGCCTGTATGACTCCGTAGCCGTTCTGGTTGTCTGTTGTCCGTTTATCTTTTTTTGTTCTGGTTTTGACTGAAAGCATTGTTTTTCTCTCCTGTTTTCCTTTCTATCTGTGAGCAGAGGCCATGGAGCATTCTTGCCTCCCATTCTGTGATCCCTGCCCGTCCGATGAAATATTTGAGGTTCAGCATTATCTTCTTTTCAAGATTACGGTTGCCTCTCGGTATATATTCAAGCAGTTTCAAGGCACCGGTTATTCTCCCAAAGAGAGTTGTCAGGGATTCATGGTCAACAAAACGGACGCCGGGTTTCACTTCCGGGTCCGGCCTGAACCCTGTCTTCGAAAGTTCATATGCAGTCAGAAGGACCGCCTGGGATATGTTCAGAGATGGCTGTTCCTTGCTGCTTGGAATGGTGAGAAGGAACCCGCACTCCTCAACTTCTTCATTAAAAAGCCCCCTTGACTCCCTGCCGAAGAGTACTGCAACTTTGTTGCCCTGTGAAGCTGTCTCGAATATCCTTCTGCTGCCTTCTTCAATCGGGAAAAACAGTCCCCGTCGTTTCCCTGTCCTTCGGGTTGTCCCGGCAACGAGTGATTTGTCACTGAGCGCTTCATTCAGACTGTCAAAGACCGCAGCCGAACGCAGCACGTCAAGCGCATTGCAGGCAAACCAGGCTGCTTCATCGGACAATTGTGCCGGAGGCCTTACCAGGCAGAGGTTATCGAACCCCATGTTCTTGAGTGCCCTTGCAGATGCGCCTATATTTCCTGATTCCTGAGGCTCGACAAGAATGAAATATATATTTTTCTTCCAGTCTTTCATATCGGGTAATTCTCCAGTGAAATTATGGACATCATAACATACATGCCTTTTGCAGGGAATGAGAGTATTGTTGTGTCTTTGATCAAGCCTGCCTGCCGGCAGGCAGGTTCTGGCATGACAATTGCTTGAATTATCATGAGAAGACTGGCAGAAAGGAGGTTGTCAAAAGTGAGGGTTACCCAAGTGCTTTTCACCTGAAGGCTCAGAGAAAAGAGGTGATTTTATGCTTTATTTAAATGATTTTAATACGAAAGTGTCGTTATGCAATATTTGCAGGAAGGAATATACGTCTGTTTTTTTTGAGGCTATGCCCGGTGTCAAGATCTTTACATGCCAGGACTGCATCAAGGCTGCAAAGGACAACTTCATATGGATATGCCTTGGCTGTGGTGAGTCTTACCTCAGACCCAAGAAGCTTGTCATGAAACGGCGGAATGGGTACTCCATGAAAGAGGCTTTCCTTCTTGAGGAAACCCAGCTGATTCAGGGGATATATATGTGCATTAAATGCAGACCGGCAGAGATTCTTGGCTATATGAAAGCAAAAGAAAAACAGCCCAGTTGCATGGTATAAGATTTTTGCAAGAATGGTTTGCACCGCTCGAACTTCAGCATCCAGGGTTCCGGCATGCCTGCATGCGGTGGTTTTTCACGTAAAACCATTGGGGACTTATTTGCCGTTATACAGCGGATAAGCGGCACCGAAGACCTGGAAAGGCTGCATGAAGTAACGGACTTCTGAGTTCCAGCCTTTTTATTCTATTTCTTTACAAACAGCGGTCTTTTTCTTATTATTGTTACAGGGTATGTTGTTATGAAATATTTGAGACTGGCGCTCGCCCAGATAAATTCGACGGTCGGTGATCTCTCGGGCAATGCACAGCTAATAATTTCTTTCATCAAGCAGGCAAGAAGGCAGAAGGCGGATGTGATCGCATTCCCGGAACTTGCCCTGACGGGGTATCCTCCGGAAGACCTGCTGCTGAAACCTCAGTTCATAACTGATAATCTTTCTGAAATACAAAGGATAAGCAGGGCGGCAGAGGGCATTGCCGCGATCGTCGGTTTTGTTGATCGCAGAAAAGACAACAGCATATACAATGCTGCAGCGGTTATTGCCGGAAAGAAGATTATCGACGTTTATCATAAAGTGCTGCTGCCAAATTACGGGGTATTCGACGAATTCAGGTATTTCAGGGCAGGCAGCAGGTTTCCTGTCTACAAAATTAAAAACATGAACATCGGTCTGAATATATGTGAAGATATATGGCACCGGGACGGACCTGCACGTTTCCAGTCGTCTGCCGGAGCAGAGATCATCATCAATATTAATGCCTCGCCGTATGAAAGGGGCAAGCCGGAAGTCAGGGAAAAGCTTCTGCATGAGCGGTCTTCTGAAAACGGCGTTCTGATCGCATACCTCAATGCAGTAGGAGGGCAGGACGAACTGGTCTTTGACGGGTTCAGCATGGTCTATGACCACAAAGGCCGGCTGATTGCAAGGGCAAAACAGTTTGCAGAAGACATAATGGTTCTTGACCTTGATCTCGCTGAGGCGGGAAAATATAAGAAAACAAATGCATTGCGGGCGGGCAA
>JBBIUL010000290.1:0-2576 GCA_037440265.1 Nitrospira sp.
CCAGCAGGCTTTGTCCTTGGAAAAGGTATGGATGGCATCGATTATCCTGTCTTTCTGCGAGCCTTCCGTTATCTGTTCTGAAATTAGTGCCATGGCTGTAGAATCAGGCCCGAAATTCTGCCCGCAGAGGGACGAGAACAGCTTGAGATTCTCGACCGCAGCTTTTGTTTCATCATGTCTGTTCCACCACAAGGATGGTGCTGAAAGAAACTCTCTGGCCCTTGCAAGTTTTGAAGCAGCGTTTGCCTGATGTCCAAGATAAAGACCGTTCATCGTGTGCAGCACGTGTCCGACAACACCGGCAATCTCTGTCCGGTCCAGTGTTCTGTCCGGATATCCTGAACCGACAAGCGATTCCATAGAAAACAGCATCACATCTCCCCAGAACTGCCTGCAGAACTCTTCTGAGAGGTCCAGGGCATTCTTAGTATTCACAAGCCCGCTCCGGTATTCTTTGGTGTTCTGTTCAGGGATCGTGCGCCGGTGCAGGAGAGGGAGGTTCGCAGACACGAATCTGTCGTTGATTGTTGCCCTGAGGATGCGTCCGAAGGCAGGACCTGCCATCCTGAGCCTGAGGCCGGCAAACGGGATGAAATGCCGGAATCCCCTTTTATTGAATATATAGTTTCCTGTATACACCGTCCGGGCAGGATCAGTTAAAGAGAATGCCCCTGTGTGGTTGTAAAACTGTTCTCTGGTTGGGTGCTGACCATAAAAAAACCCGGCTGCCTTTTCAGAGAAGTCAGTGAAGCATTCGAGGAGCGAATGAGGGGTCTCGAGGCTGCACTGGTACGCCTGGGGCACCTGTCGCTCCTTATATCCGAACAATTTCCCCATATCATGATATTCAGCTGCAAACGTGCGCGGGGCGCTCTCGCCATGAAATATGCAGGGATCGTGAATATCAGCTCCGGCTATCCGTTCGAAAAAGGATATCAGGTCTCCCAGAAACGTGTTGATCATGACAGAAGGCGATACAGGGGGGTCGCCCACGACCTTACCGGTGAGCACATCCACGGTGCCGGTGCTGAATATCCTGTCCAGCCAGTAAAAATAGTTGATAAACGGGATATGGCGGGCACTGTCTATTCCGGATATGCTTATCCTGAATTCTTCATCGCTGTCAATAAAGTATACAAGGGGGTTTTCATGAAATTCATTCAGTCTTGAAAAAAGGTAAAGATATGCTATATTGCGGATCACAGACGGCCCTTTATGCGGGAGACTATAGATTTCACGAGACCCCAAAAGCATGGAAGAACTGCTTTTAAGCTCATCAGGAATCCTGTTGAGGAAATCTGCCTGTTCGCTGAGGCCTATATACCGGGTTTCAAGCCCAGTAGCGTTCATGTCTGATGCAGACTCCCTTATCCTGTTCATGTTTGCCCTGTCCCTGCTGTCGTCGAATACAAAGATCCTGACCTTCCTGTAAGCAGGAGAACTGCCTGTTTGGTCTGCTGATCCTCCGTATTGAAAAAGCCTGCACTGCTCAGCAATGCCTGCAAGGCAGTTTCTGAGCATTACCGGTCTGTCAGCAACAGGGATAATAATAAGAAACTGGTGGCGCCGGTCATCAGGACTGAGAGAAAAAAGGATGTATTCAAGCTCTGTATAAAGACCGCGCTGAAGCTGAAGCAGATCCCCGCTGAATCCCGAACGTGCTGCATCGTGCTCAACTTGCGTAACAGACTTTTCATAGACTGACTGTAGGAGAGCACGTGACCCGGTGATCTCATCAGGGCTGGAGGTGCAGAGTATTTTTTGTAAGTCCTGTCTATCCTTGTCCTCCAGGGAGGAGCTGTTCCGGTAGAGGTCAAAAAAGGATTGCAGACTGCTGAAAGGGCTTTGCTTGCTCAAAACATTTATCTTCCTGATGAATATCTTGGAAATTCGTCTTTATCGAGGATCAGTTCAATAAGGTTTATCCTGCTCCTGAAATCAGCATCCTTAAAGGCTTGGTCAGCGTCTGCACAGGAGGCAACCCTGAAATAACTGACATCAAAGGCGTCTGCAAGTTTCTTGTAGTCAGGGTTCCTGAAATCGCTCGCAATAAATCTGCCTTCATAATTGTAAAACTGGTTTTTCCTGACGAGGCCGAGGGACGAGTTATTAAGCAGGATAATCGAAACCGGGATGGAATAATTGACTGCGGTCATGATCTCCATGCAGCACATCTGGAAACCCCCATCTCCCAGGATTGCAATGACAGGCTGTTTTGTGGACAGCTTTGCTCCAATGGCAGCCGGGATTGCACGGCCAAGCGAAGAGAGTCCTGAATTAGGCAGATAGGTCCTGCTGTTTTCTATGGTGCAGAAGCGTTGCATATAGATGATGTTGTCGTCGAAAAAAAGTGCATCCCCTTTGAAATAATCGTTGAGGAGAGTAAAGAAGTAATGTACAAGAAAAAATTCATTGTCTTTGACGTCGTGGTTTTTGTAGATTGCTTTGTAATGTTCGAGGTCTTCGGTGTCCTTTGGCTTGACCGTATCCTGGCTCATGCGGGGAGTGACCGCGTCAAAGAAAGCCTTAGCGTCACAGTTGAGGGCAATGTCTGCATGGAACGCCTTGTTAAGCTG
>JBBIUL010000291.1:0-2567 GCA_037440265.1 Nitrospira sp.
TTGACAAAAGCGCGGGATCGTATTTTCTTATCTCATTCGTTACCTTCCTGTACTGTTTTACCGGATCATCAACCGCCGTGTCTGAAACATCAATGAGATGGAGAAAAACCCTGGTCCGTTCAATATGTCTCAGGAACTGGAAGCCGAGTCCGGCTCCTTTATGTGCCCCTTCAATTAATCCGGGGATATCGGCAACAACAAAGGTTCTGCGGCTATCAGTCTTTACCACACCGAGATTGGGCGAAAGCGTTGTAAACGGATAATCGGCGATCTTAGGACGCGAAGAAGTAATTGACGACAGAAGGGTCGATTTTCCGGCATTCGGGAGACCGACCAGCCCTACATCCGCAATCAGTTTAAGCTCCAGAATGAGAAACTGTTCTTCGCCTGGCTCGCCGGGCTGGGCAAATCTCGGCACCCTTCTGGTTGCAGTTGCAAAGTGAGCATTTCCGAGCCCTCCCCTGCCGCCTTTTGCTGCTATAAAAGAATCGTTTTCCTGAACGAGATCAGCCAAAATTTCGCCTGATCCCTGATACTTGACGGTTGTTCCTAACGGTACCGGTATGATCAAATCAGCGGCATTTTTCCCATGCATTTTCTTCCCCATGCCGTTCTGGCCGTTCCGCGCCCTGTATTCGCGCTTGTATTTGAAGTCGAGGAGGGTATTTAACTGACTGGTTGCCCTTATAATTATGTCCCCGCCCCTGCCGCCGTCTCCACCGTCAGGGCCGCCCTTCGGCACATATTTTTCCCTGCGGAAACTAACGCACCCCTTGCCGCCGTCCCCGCTTCTTACGTAGATTCTGGAATAATCAACAAATTGCATATGAATGTCTCAAATAAAAAAGGCAGATACTAATATCTGCCTTCAAGAAACTGATACGTCTCTGAATTATTTCGGTGCCTGGGGGTAAACGCTGATCTTGAGCCTGTCCCTGTCTTTTCTCTCAAAGCTCACGATCCCGTCAGCAGTTGCAAACAGGGTATCATCGGATCCTTTTTTTACATTGGTGCCCGGATGAAATTTTGTACCTCTTTGGCGAACGAGGATATTGCCCGATTTCACGAGTTCACCGCCGAACTTTTTCACCCCGAGCCGCTGGGCCTGGCTGTCACGACCGTTTCTGGAACTGCCGACTCCTTTTTTATGTGCCATCTTAACCTCCGATGCTGATGTCTTTTATTTTCAGTACCGTATATCCCTGCCTGTGGCCTCTCAGCTTCCGGTACCCTTTTCTCGGCTTCTGCTTGTATACCAATACCTTTGAAGCCTTTTCTTCACCCTGGATTTCTGCCTTTACAGAAGCCTTCTCTACGTATGGGGTTCCGACAAGGATATGCTCGTCACTAACAACCAGGAGCACCTTGTTCAGGTCAAGATTCTGAGTATCGCCTGATGTGATTTTCTGCACCTTGATTACATCTCCCTGCGAAACCTTGTGCTGTTGTCCTTCTATCTCAATCACTGCATACATTTGCTTTCACCTCCAAATTGATATTAAAGACCATAGCACACAAAAAAGTCAACTTTTCCGGATTAATACAGCAAAGAGCAGGCAGCTGAAAGAATACAATGATAAACAGCAAGTTATCAATTGACACGTATTGATTTTTTCTGTTATTTTTTCATTAGTGAAAAAGATCTTTCTCTATTTGCTCCTGATATTATTTCCTGTCTTTATAATATACGGCTATGCATCCGCCTTCGATACCATCGGACTGCAGCCGACTGCTCCAAACGGGGTTTTTTCTGCCTTTAGCGCCGAAAGCATGACTAAAAACAGCGTCTCTCTTGAGACAGGAATCGAAAAATCTATTGAACCGCATTTTTACCGGTTCTTTGTAAAAGGCGCTTACGGACTCTCAGACTCACTGGAGTTTAATTTCATAATCCCGTATGTTTACGATTTTTCCGGAAGAATTGACGGCCTCGAGGATGTTTCGATCGGATTCAAGCACCGATTTTATGATGAAGGAAGGTACGGTCCGTCAATCGCCTATATGCTGAATACCGCTATTGCCTCCGGCAGAGACGAATTCAGCTCTGATGGAAAATTCGGCGTCGGCCTGATTGTCAGCAAAAGGGTCGGCCCCTTTAAAGGACATCTCAATCTCTTCTATGAGAAGCCGGGGACCGGGAAAATCAGGGATGAAATAGTGCTCATCGGCGGACTTGAGTTTTCAGCTGCACACAACATGAAACTGCTGGGAGAAATTATTGCAAGAAACAGCCAGTACCGAGATAAACTCGACCAGATAGAAGCCAGGCTTGGTTATCGGATCAAAACCACCGATGCTATTCATACTACTCTCGGCATCGGGTTTGACGTCAAGAACAGGACCCCTGAATACCGGTTGATGCTGATGGTCAGCTATCTCGTCCCTTCCGAAAAGAAAAAAAAGAAGATTTACGAAGAAGAATGAACCGTAACAACAGCATAACGGAACAGATTGATGTTTGACCTGGGTTTTCAGGAACTTATCGTAATATTTCTTGTGGCATTGCTCGTCTTCGGTCCCAAGAAACTTCCCGAACTCAGCAGAAACCTCGGCAGATGGGTCGGAGA
>JBBIUL010000292.1:0-2540 GCA_037440265.1 Nitrospira sp.
AAGGACGGGACGATTACCGGAGATGTTGATTTCAAGTCAGTGTCAAAAAAGGCATCGCTGATTACCCCGGTGCCCGGCGGGGTCGGCCCGGTAACCATCGCCATGCTCCTTGAGAATACCGTCAGGTCGGCACAGCGCAGTGAACTGTTCAAGAGTCCTTTGATGTTGTGACAGGCGCGAGTTCTTCTTATGTCGGGAACCCTGTGCAGCAATAGCCTGTGTGCCGCTTGATCGTTATTCATGGCAGCGTTTAAACTTATTTCAGATTTTGTCCCAAAAGGGGACCAGCCGAAGGCAATCGGGAAACTCACCGAAGGGATTCTGAAAGGCCGGAAACATCAGGTGCTGCTTGGGGTAACGGGCTCGGGCAAAACCTTTACGGCAGCGCATGTCATCGCACAGGTAAACAGGCCTGCGCTTGTGATTGCGCACAACAAAACCCTCGCAGCCCAGCTCTACGGCGAATTCAAGGAGCTTTTCCCGGAGAATGCGGTTGAGTTCTTTGTCAGCTATTACGACTACTATCAGCCTGAGGCGTATCTTCCGACCACTGACACCTATATTGAGAAAGACGCCCTCATCAACGATGATATCGACCGGCTGAGACATTCAGCTACACGCGCGGTACTCGAGAGGAGGGACGTTATCGTTGTTGCGTCGGTTTCGTGCATCTACGGCATCGGCTCTCCTGACGACTATCAGGGGATGCACCTGATTATCGAAACAAACATGCAGAGTGAACGGGATGATTTTCTCGGAAGGCTTGTCGAGATGCAGTACAACCGGTCCGATGCCGAATTCAAACGGGGGACATTCCGTGCACGGGGAGATATCGTCGAGATTTTCCCTTCTTTTGCACTCGACAGGGCGCTCAGGGTTGAATTTTTCGGCGATACCATAGATGCGCTGAGTGAATTTGATCCCCTGTCAGGCACCAGGATCAGGAAAGTGGAAAAGATTGCCCTGTTCCCCAACAGCCACTGGCTTACGCCGAAGGACAGGCTCGGCACTGCGCTGAAGTCGATTGAAACTGAAATGAAAGAACGTGTTGAATATTTCCTCAGGCAGGGGAAGCCAGTGGAAGCAAGGAGAATCGAAGAACGCACGAGGTTTGATCTCGAGATGCTGAAGGAGTTCAATTACTGCCACGGCATTGAGAACTACTCACGGCATTTGAGCGGACGTGCAGCCGGCGACCCTCCGTATACCCTCATCGATTATTTTCCAGAAGACTTTCTGGTCATTGTCGATGAGTCGCATGCGACAATCCCCCAGATCAGGGGGATGTATGAAGGCGACCGCTCCAGAAAGCAGAACCTTATCGAATTCGGGTTCCGCCTTCCGTCAGCGCTTGACAACAGACCGTTAAAGTTTGAGGAGTTTGAACGCAAAATCGTTCAGGCAGTGTATGTGTCGGCAACCCCGGCGTCTTATGAAACAGAAAAATCAGGCGTTGGTGTGGTAGAGCAGATCATACGCCCGACAGGTCTTACCGATCCAAAACCCTCTGTAAGACCGGTTGCGGGGCAGGTCGACGACCTGCTCGCAGAAATCCGCAAAAGGACCGCAAAAGGCGAGCGGGTGCTGGTAACAACCCTGACCAAGAAAATGGCCGAAGAACTTGCCGACTATTACACGGAACTCGGCATCAATGCCCGGTATCTCCACTCCGACATAGATACGCTCCAGCGCGTTGAAATCATAAGGGACCTGCGCATGGGCACGTTTGATGTGCTCATAGGCGTCAATCTCCTGAGGGAAGGGCTCGACATCCCGGAGGTGTCGCTCGTAGCAATACTCGACGCTGACAAGGAAGGGTTTCTCCGTTCGGAGAGGTCCCTGATACAGACGACCGGCAGGGCAGCAAGGCACGTGAACGGCGAAGTGATCTTTTATGCCGATGTCGTCACCGGTTCGCTTCATAAAGCGATCGGTGAGACCAACAGGAGGAGGAATATCCAGGAGGCGTACAACCGGAGAATGAATATTACCCCTGAAACGGTCAGGAGCAGCATCAAGGACATCATGAGCTCGATATACGAGTCGGACTACTGGACGGTCTCATCCGCGGCTGAGGAGATGAGCGAATATTCCTCTGATGAGAATGCGCTCAAAGAACTCGAACAAGAAATGAAAAAGGCGGCGAAAGAGCTTGCATTTGAGCGGGCTGCAGAAATACGGGACCGCATAAAGAGGATAAAGGAAAGGATTATCGAAGTTGGGTCAAGAAAAGGCGGCTGATCTTCATTCTATACGGAAACTGTCCTCAGCCCTGATCTGTTGGCCGTGTTAGGCCCCGGACCTGTTTTTTTCCTCGAGCTTTGATTTCAAAATCTCACCAAGACTCCCCAATCCGCCGGACTGTCCTTCCTGCTGTCCTGAAGAGCTGATGTATTCGCGGTACTCTTCCTGAACCTCTTTTTCCATCAAGGCCTTGCGGCTGAGGCGCACCCTGGCTTTTTCAGGATCAGTCTCAGTCACAATCGCCTTTATTTCAGTGCCTGCAGGAAATGTGCGCCTGTGGTCACTGCCTGCCGGGG
>JBBIUL010000293.1:0-2535 GCA_037440265.1 Nitrospira sp.
GCCCTTGTTCCTATGTCCGAAATGCTCACCTATGCCAACCAGCTCCACAGCCTTACATCTGGCAGGGGGCTTTATTCCATGGAATTTTCCCACTATGAAGAGGTGCCGGCGCATCTTGCGCAGAAGATAATTGCTGAAATGAATGACAAGAAAGCTGAATAAATGCAAAGGCCCATTCATAATGCTTTAGCTTTTTTTCTGATGCTGTTGGGGATTATGTTATTCCCTTCCGGTACTGTTTTCAGTCAGACAAGCATGAACGGGCCTGAAACTCCGCCTGAGGCGGACGGACAGACTCTTCAACAGGAGATTTCACGTAAAGTCTCGAATATCAATATTCATAATAATTCCTTGAGTGTCGAGCTGGCAGATGCGGAGTTCGGCGTTGTATTACAGACTATTGCACAACAGTCAGGTTTTCGGGTTGTCATGGCAGGTGATGTTTTCAACCGGAAACTGAGTACAAAGTTTGAAGGTATGGAACTCGAAAGAGGTCTGATGAGGCTTTTTAATCTCATCAGGGAGAAAAATTATGCGATCAAATATGATACAAAAGGAAAAATCAGTCTGATAGAGGTCTTTCAGGGAACAGCTTCTGCCATGCCAGGCAAATTACAGCCAGTAATGAGACCCCAGGTGCAGAGACCTGCATTTATACCCCCTATGCCTCAGACTGATCCTGCGGCAGCAGTGCCTTCTCCCGTAACAAGAAGGCCCGTGCCTGCCAGACCTCCGAATATACGTTCCAGGGCACTTCCTCAGATGGGACTGCAACCATCTCCCATGCAAGCCCCTCCCGCTGTTTCAGGCGAACAAGCTGATACTGAATTCCAGAACGGTAATGAAGAAGAGGTCAGGGAAATTCCCTATATCCCTGTCCAGAAACGACCGGTTTACATACCTCCTAAAACACCCTGAGAATATTCCAGGCAAATAAGCTGTACTTGATGGAATTGAATTATGATCTTTTTTTATATATCATAACTGCATGAAAGCACTGATACTGAGCGGTGGTAAGGGTACACGGCTGCGGCCGCTGACCTACTCAGGCGCGAAGCAGCTCGTTCCTGTTGCCAACCGGCCAATTCTCTTTTACTGCATCGACAACATCGTCGATGCAGGAATCAGGGATATCGGCATCATTATCTCACCTGAGACAGGAGAGGAAATAAAGGATGCTGTTGGTAACGGGAAACGGTGGAAGGCAAAGATAACCTACATACTCCAGGAAGAACCGGCAGGGCTCGCTCATGCAGTGAGAGTCGCCCGCAGGTTTCTCGGGAAATCGCCTTTTGTGATGTATCTGGGCGACAACCTGATCGGCTCAGGCATAAAAAAATTTTTAAGTGACTTTATCAGGAAAAAATCTGATGCCACAATTCTGCTGAAGGAGGTTGAAAACCCCCGGCAGTTTGGCGTGGCAGAAGTTTCCAGCAAGGGCAATATCCTGAGGCTTATGGAAAAACCTGAAAACCCTCCTTCCAATCTTGCTCTGGTCGGTGTTTATATGTTTTCTGACAGGATACACAGGGCTATTGACCGGATACAGCCCTCAGAGCGGGGGGAGCTTGAGATAACGGACGCTATTCAGGAACTCATCTATATGGGGCATGCTGTCAGGAGTTTTGTGCTTACAACCTGGTGGCTTGATACAGGTAAAAAGGACGATCTGCTCACTGCTAATGCAATAGTGCTCGATGAATGGGGAGACAAAAAGATAGAAGGTATTGTAGACAAAACGAGCAGGATCCTGGGCAGGGTTGCAATCGGCAGGAATTCCCTGGCAAAGGCGAGTGTAATACGCGGGCCGGTTGTGATAGGGGAAAATACGATCATTGAAAATTCCTTTATCGGTCCGCATACGAGCATCGGTGATCAGGTCAGGATATCCAATTCGTCGATTGAGCATTCTGTTGTCATGAACGGCAGTGAAGTGCTTGACATTGAGAGGATGGAAGAATGCTTGATAGGCAGGCGGGTCAGGATTTACAAGAACAGCAGGCACAGCGCCTTGAAACTGATGCTCGGAGATGATTCGGTAATGGAGGTATAGCATTTTGAAAGGGGTTGTCTTTAAGGCACTGAACACCTTCGCTGACGAGCGTGGTTGGCTCGTAGAGATATTCAGGGAAGATGAAATAGCATACAAACCTGTTATGTCCTATATCTCTATGACAAAACCGGGCATTGCCAGAGGCCCCCATGAACATTATGAACAGAGTGATTATTTCTGCTTCTTAGGCAATTTCAGACTATATCTCTGGGACAACAGGGAAGAATCAGAGACGTACAAACAACAAACAGTTCTTGATACGGACGGCGCACCTCATGTTGCAGTCGTACCGCCCCGCATCGTGCATGCATACAGGAATATCGGGGCTGAAAATGGATTTGTAATAAACCTGCCGGACAGACTTTATAAGGGTGAAAGGAAAACTTTACCGGTCGATGAGGTCAGGTATGAAAACAATCCTGACTCACCATTTGTCATTGAGCCATGAAGATACTGGTCACAGGAGGCGCGGGATTTATCGG
>JBBIUL010000294.1:0-2519 GCA_037440265.1 Nitrospira sp.
CAATGATCATCTTGCGCGGGTCGCCGACAGCGATGATAATATCAGCCTCAAGCCCCTGGTCCACGACCCAGCTGCCGACGGTCTTCAGGTCATCCTCTCGTCGCTCGCAGAGCTTCCTGAAGCTTTCTTCATTTGTGCTTGAGGCATCGAGCGGAGCTTCAACAACCGAAAGCAGAAGAACCTTTGGGTTCATAGGGTTGAAGAGGTTTACTGCCTTCACCAGTGCATCCTGGGCCTTTTTGGAGCCATCGTGACAGACCATTATGTTCATGTTTTCTACCCCCAAATACGATATTCAGTTGCTGATAAACCATGAAAGGTTCCCCTCTGTTGATTCCACTTTATCGCACTCTGTTCCAATTTTGAAGTAACTTTTGTCACTGGGGGGAAATTATCTTTTTTATTTACAAATCGCTGTAAATAATGCTGTTAAATAGGAAAGGAGAGTGCTTCCGGCAGGGAGTTTGGGTGAAATACATAACAGAAAATTGCATGGCAAAACACGGTCCGGATGAATGAGGATCAATAGCCTGTCACTGCCTTTACAGTCTGGCAGCAATGCGGTCAGCCAATGACTCGTCAAGAAAAAACTGGATAGTACAATATGCCGTGCGCTTCCATACGAATTTAAATCAATTCATTATTTCTGAGCAGGAACTGACGAGGGGGCAGGAGAACAATTTCAAAGTCGAAGCCGGCTGATACTTGTGTCTGTAATTCCCAATTAATGCGCCGGATATCACATGCGCAGCGAAGAGAGTGCAGCCTGCCTGTCCATAAGCATCCTGAGTCTCCCCCTGTCGATCGTGAACCCCTTAACACTGGTATGGGTAACAACCCCTTCTTTTTTCAGTTTGGACATGGTCCGCGAAACGACCTCCCTTACAGTCCCTGTCATTGATGCAACCTCGTGGTGAGAAACCTGAAGTGAGACAAACCCATCCTGTTCCGGGGCCTGGTCTGATAATGTCAGGAGTGTTGTGATGACCCTCTTTTCGACATCCTTGAAGGCAAGGTCTTCGAGAAGCCCCGAAAGGTAATGAACCCGTTTGCAGAGGGTTGAGATAATTTTCCATCCGGTTTCACCGACCTTATCCCTCAGCATCGCCAGAAACGTCTGGGAGGGAATGGCGATCAGGGTAGACTTCTCAAGCGCAATCCCCCGGACCATATAATTGCCTCCTGTACAGAGAGGCGCACAGCAGAAATAGTCTCCCGGCCCCATAATTTTGATGATTAATTCCCGGCCTTCTGTCGAGGTTTTGTATAATTTCACGGTCCCTGTCTTCAGGACAAAGAAGAATTTTGCAGGCTCTGATTCTTCGAACAAGGCCTCGTTCCTTTCGATCTCCCTGATTCTGGTCATTTCTCCCATAACAGCAAGATCATTTTTCCCAAGGCCTGAGAGGCAGGGCAGCGAACGCAGATCATCGAGGACTTCGCTTGTAAAATTCATGGGCATCTCCATTAAACCTGAAACCATTCTGATTGTCAACAGTTTCATTTTTTCAGTTTGCACTGCCAGCCGAACACCCTTTAGCAGGGTATCCGAATCAACAATTTCAGCGCCGGTCAGCCTCAGAACTCAGCGGTCTTCTCGCTGGCAAGGATATCATCAAGGAGCTTGATCTTTGCCTCGTTGCCCTTGATCCGTTCCTTTACAAGGTCTCTTATCGACAGCAGTCCAGCAACTTTTTGTCCGTCCGTGACAAGCAGGTGCCTTATATTTTGCCGGATCATTACAGTCATGGCATCCAGGAAGGTATCGTCTATTCCGATAACGATAAGTTTCCTGGTCATAAATTTACTGACCGGCATATCTTTGATCTTCTCTTTTTCGTTCCACAGCCTTAAGATGTCTCTTTCCGTAATTATGCCCTCAGGATGCTTGCTCCCCTGTATAACAAGCGCCCCAATTGCTTTTGAGACCATTATTGCCACTGCCTCGGAGATCGCTATATTTCCATTGACCGTGATAATATCCCTTCCCTTGTTTTCCAGTACTGTCCTGATCGTTTCCATCTGCTTCCTCCTCTGTTGTCTCATTCATTCCACAACAACCCCACTGTTATGAATAAGATATTGAGGTCCGTGCCTGATTAGTATGATTTGAATCATATCCTTCCCATCGGCCCTGCAATTCTGCTTAGACAGCGGATAAAGCAACGTAATACGTGAGGTGTGCCGGCCCAGCAATCATCTTGATTCCCCCTCAATTACATATATATAACAAAACAAACAGACTGTCAATTTATAACTTTAGCTCTATAAGGTATAATTAAAAGCAGGTATTAAATGAGCAAAAAAACAATCATACTGTTGTCACTTTTGATTCTCGCTCCTGTAATTGTCTATTTCCTCTGGCCCTCCGATGCAAGCAGGATAAAAAAAATGTTCAGGGAAGGGGCAAAGGCAATTGAGACCGAAAACATCGATGATGTCATGTCAAAGGTGTCCTTTAATTATACAGACGAATACGGGCTGACCTATCTTTATATAAGGAAAGGGATGGAAAGGGT
>JBBIUL010000295.1:0-2515 GCA_037440265.1 Nitrospira sp.
CGCCATACCTACCTTCAGAACATTCTCAGGTGTTATCGGATGCCTGTTGATCCTTCCGCGGATGCCGTCTGTCCCGAATAATTTCATCTCTTTTCTCCTGATATTACTATTCTTACCCGTACCCTGCTGATATCTGATTTAATGCTTGAACCGGCGATATCAATGTTAAGCTCCTGCTCAACACTGTCTGTCAGTCCGGATATGTCGAAGGGCTCAGTGCTTAATTCGCTGATTTTGCGGAGCTCTGACCGCAACCCGTAAATTTTTATTTTCCTCGGTTCAACCGTAACAGAGCGAAGAACAAAGCCCTGCTGAGGACTGCCGCTGATATAAGGACTGACGACAACGGTTCTTGAAACCGTCTCATCAAGCCGTATCTTCAGCGAAGACGGGCTGATGCTCACGACAGTCATGGCGTACGGGAGCTTGACATCATTTTTGTTGATGTAATAAATGCCCTCGCCTTTCTTTGCCTTGCTCATGTCGACAGAAACACGGATATCAGAAGTCCTTACATTTTTCATCAGCCGTTCCTGTCCCTTGATGGTAACATTTACTTTTGCATTGGTGCTGTTTACCAGCCCCAGATTTGCCGGTATGTTCTTGAATTCAACTGGCGCCTCAAACACCATCTCGGACTGTCCCCGCCATGTGATAAAAAGCCAGAGGAATACCGAAATTAATATTGCGGATATTTTCAGCCCGAGATTGCCGAAAATCACCTGCCTCATTTCCGTCCTTTCTTCACCGTAAAAATGTCGGTTAACGCGTCCCTGAGGGCACCCATATCGCTTTTTATTTCCATTTTGCCGTCAGCCACCAGCGAAATACCGCCGGTCTCTTCGGAAATGATTATGCCGACGGCATCCGTCTCCTCAGTCAGACCGATGCCTGCCCTGTGTCTCGTTCCAAGGGCCTTGCTCAGCTCTGAACTGAGGGTAATAGGAAGAAAACAACCGGCTGCAGCGATCCTGTTTCCCTTAATAATGACAGCCCCGTCATGGATAGGAGACGTCGGATGGAAAATGCTGAGCAGGAGCTCCTTGGATACCCTTGCATCGAGAGAAGTCCCGACTTCGACAAAATCTTTCAGACTTGTCTCGCGTTCGATCACCATCAGAGCACCGATTTTCCTGTTTGACAAGGAAACCGTTGCCCTGACGATCTCCTCAAGCGATTTCAGTTCCTCGGCAGTAGTAAACGAAAGAAACTGGGCCTCACCCATATGGGCAAGCGCCCTCCGTATCTCGGGTTGAAACAAAACAATGATTGCAATCACAATCTGCGCCCAGAAACTCTGGACAAGCCAGTCTATGGTAAAAAGCTCAAGATATCTTGAGGCAATTGAAGCAATAAGCAGGATGCCAAGACCAATAAGCATCTGGGCGGCCTTGGTGCCCTTTACGATAAGCAGCAGCCGGTACAGGATAAGAGACATGAGTGCGATGTCAAGAATATCAAGTATCCATCTGTGTTCTCTTAGAAAATCAATCATGATCTATTTTGGTCCCCGCAGTTTTATTATTATATATGAAGCAGTTTCAATTTTCCTATGAAGATTCAACGCTCACCACTTTCGGGCTGTCACAAAAAAAATCGACCAGATTATAAATGCATATAAAAAACAGTCCGTCAAAAGATATGCTCTGAGAAAATATTGTCAATACAAGTTATACAAAGATTTGTGATACAATAGCATAACCTGTTTAGCAGGTCAGGCTGAAATTGACTGCAATGAAAACTTGACGCCTTGCAGTCTGTCAACCATATTTTTTGTTTGGAGGTATATATGAAAAAAAATATCCCATTCTTTTTTGTTATTGCTTTCATGGTTTTTTCTCTGTCACAGTCAGCGGCCGCCGAAACACTCAAGATTGGCATTTTTGATCTCCAACGGGTTATTAAGGAGTCAAAGACGGTCGACAGTTACCGTCAGAAAATAGGCAAAGAGGCTGATGCGAAGAAAAAACTTTTCTTAGATAAACAAAATGCCGTTCGCTTAAACGAAGAGAAGCTCCGCAAAGAAGGCAAATCCCTCCAGGCACAGGACAGAAAAGCACTTGAAGAAAAGCTTCAGGCAGAGGTTAGGGAACTCCAACGGCTCAAAGAAGATATAGAACTGGAACTAAAAAAATCCGACAGGGAACTCACGGAAAAAACCATGCTTGACATCAACAAGGTTGTACAACAGATATTTGACAAAGAGAACTACTCCATCATTTTTGAGAAAAATGCCGCTGGCGCTGTCAGGTTCAAAGGGTCCCTTGATGTTACCGATAAAATCATAAAAACATACGATGCAAAATAAACACAAGCCCCTCCATTCTGGGCGTACAATCAAAAAGTGTGTAAATAGGAAAGAAGGCGGTGTATCCTTTTCGAGTTGAGCTGGAAATCAACGAGAAAGGAAACACCACCATGAAGAAGAGTATCACCGAAAGCAAAAAAGGGTCAAGCGCGACGTATGAGGTATTGGAGACAATGATTCGACAGAAGGCGCAGGAATATATCCAAG